>JAZSKG010000149.1:0-7616 GCA_045534735.1 Candidatus Stercoripulliclostridium sp. | reverse complement strand
TATATAGTATTTAGGGAGTGCGTATGCGTAATTTTAGGTTAACTTTAATTTCAATTATTTTGGTACTTGCAATGTTCTGCACACTTGCAGGATGTCTTGCAAACGGAGCGGATGCTTCGCCCATTCTTAATGATGGAGAGGGCGAGGAAATGCAACGCACCTACGTTTTGCATTTTGATCCCAAAAGCGACCAAGAAGGTTGGGTTGAGTCCGATCTCTCAGAAGAACAAGTTAACCGCGCCAATTTTGTTGATCCAGACATCACTGCTGCTCCCGGTAAAATTTTTAGTGGTTGGTATTTGACGGAAGATTATGCTATTACTAAGGCTGTAAAACTTATGTCTACCGAAGAATTTTGGGAGGCTGTAGCAACTTATGGCCAATTAGAGTCTGAAACCAACATTATGCATATATACTTATATGCAAAATGGATTAGTAGCCAAGCAAAGCCTATTTCCGACGTAAAAGGTTTATTTGAAATTAGAAACGAGCCCGAGGCTAACTACATTCTAACCCAAGACATAGATTTAAGCACTTTTGATCGTTATGCTACTAAGGTTGTAGTTGACGACAACGGCGATCCCAAACTAGATGAGAATGGTAATTTTATTACCGAATACGTTCATCCCGGCGCAGAACATTATCTTGATCCCGACGAATACGAGAGTGAAGAGGAAATGAATAAGGTTGCCGAGGAACTCAAGAAGGCTTATAAAAAAAGTTGGATACCAATCGCTTATGGTTTAGGCAAAGAATTCGTGGGAACCTTTGATGGTAACGGCCATGAAATACGTGGTATGAACATAGTTCTTACCAAACACGATAGAACCGTTAACAAAGAAAAGGGCGAAAAAGATTTGCTTGCTCAATCTATTTCCGTTGGTTTGTTTGGTTTAGTAAGTGGCAAAATAAGCAATTTAAGCGTAGTAGACTACACTATAGAAATTGACGGAGACGTTTCTCACTTTGACGTAGGTGGCATTGCCGGTAGAGTTGCCTTTGGCGGAGAAGTTAACAATTGTTTGGCTTCAGGAACCATAATCAATAAAGAAATTGAGTATACCGGAAATATGTGGGATAGTTTGTTCGGTTCATACGCAGAGCCTACCACAAACTCTGCATTTGGTGGTGCGGTAGGATATCTAGGCTGGCGTGAACAAGACAGCGATCGTGAAGGTAAGGAAACCATTAGTAGAATACAAAAAACCAGCACTAGCGGTAAAATTACTTCCGAAACCAATGAAGAGAAGGTATACGTTGGTGGCGTGGTTGGTTGCGTTTCACAAGGAAGAGTAACAAGTTCTAATTCCGCATCTTTTGTTAAGGGTCGTTATGCAGGTGGTCTTATTGGTAACAATAACGGCAACGTTTTGCAATGTTATGCAACCGGTGGCGTAGAAGGTTCTACTTCATACCCCGGAGTCGTTGGTGGTTTAGTCGGCTACAACTACGTTGAAGGAACTATAGAGCGTTGTTATGCAGAGGGTAACGTCAACGCAAGAACGGCCGGTGGACTCGTTGGTATAAACGTATTTAACTATAAAGAGGCTAAGGGTGGCACCATAAGAGATTGCTTGGCAAGTGGTAACGTTCTCGCTACCGAATATGCAGGTGGTCTTATAGGTAGAGCAACGGCAGAAATACCAATTAAAGGTAGAGAGGAATTCAGTTCTCTCATTTATAACAAAGAAGACAACTACGGTAACCATAACAATGAATTCTATATTATAGAAAGATGTTTTGCATTTGGTGACGTAGAAGCCAATGCAGAAAAAACCATATTTAAAGACGAAGATGGAAACGAAGTTTCTGCAAGCGTTTATTACTCCGTATTTGCTGGTGGTCTTATCGGTCAATCATACGAGCAATTGGTTAGACGTTGCTATGCGTTTGGTGACGTAACTGCAATTTCTTTAAGATCTAAGATGTGTGCTACTTGTGGCAACGTAAACCCCACGACTTATAGCGAATGCGAAAAGTGTGGAGAACCTTTACCGGATGATAATTATGCAGAAAACACTGCTTTTGCAGGTAATTTTGTGGGTCATACTACGAATATGGTAGTAAGTGGAGACGACTCATACTTTGCAAACTTCTGCTTGGACATAATGGAAGTTACTAGGAACGGAAAAACCTATCCCTATGCAACGGACGGCGAAGTGGCAGGCACCATAGTTTACCCCAACCAAGTTGCGACACACAATTATGCTTGGTTCAAGGTTCAATCTAACTTTACCGTAGGCGAGGGTGCATTTACCATTGGTGATAATGGTTACTGGATCTTTGATAACGTAGATATAGAAAATGGGTTATATCCCACGTTAAAGGGAGTATAATGAGCAAGTTTAGAGCAACCGTTAAGATTACGGAAAAAGACTATATGGCTTGTGCCACCTATTATTTGCGCAAGTACGTGGGCATAAAAGAACTTATTCTCGTTATTGCCCTTATAGTTGGTGCATTTGTAATGTACTTTGCTTTTAACCAACTTATTGTTGCAATAGTTGCCGTCATTACTCTTTTACTTATGGCCGGAGCCGTTGTGGTATATCTATTTGTATCTAAGAAGAATTACAAAGAAGAGTACGAAAAGAGACGTACGACCACTTGGGATTTTGCTTTTAACGAAGACGGTTTTGATATTACCGTTAACGAAAATGGTGGCGAGGACGGCTACATTGAAAAGCGCAGTTACGACCAAGTTGAAAAGGTGGCTCTTAAAAAGGATAGAGTATACATTTATGCAGGCGCTGCATCTATGTACTACATAAAGTACGATAGTATGACGGAAGGTACCTTCATAGAATTTTGTGAGTTTGCTAAAAACAAGATAGACCCTTATAAATTCAAGATGAAGGACAAGAGAAGAAAAGACAAACAATTTCCCTATGGAAGGTAAAAATATATGCTAGCACAAAAACAATTACAAGAAATTTCGGCAAGAATTAAAGACCTTAGAGAGTTTTCCGACTATACCGTAGAAGCCTTTGCAGAAAGACTTGGTATGACTGCGGGCGAATATGCAGAGTATGAAAACGCAGAACGCGATATTCCCATTGGTATTCTCTATAACATAGCAGGTGTGTTGGAAATTGATCCCAGCGTAATTCTATTTGGCAAAGGAGCAACCAAGCACGATGCAACCATTGTTTACGCAGGCAAAGGAACAAGCATAGAACGTTATCCTGGTTATGCTTTCGTATCTCTAAATGCAGATTTCATAAATCCCGAACTAGAGCCCATGATCGTTACTCTAAAAGAGGGTGTTACTCCTGAACTCGTTAGACATAGTGGACAAGAACTCAACTACGTTTTAAAGGGTAAACTACTCTTAATGCTTGGCGATAAAGAGTATTATTTGAGAGCCGGTGATAGCATATACTTTAATGCATCACTTCCTCATGCACAAGTACCCATGGGTGGCGAGGCAGAATTTTTAACCGTAATTCAAAAATAATAAAACTAAGGAGAGAGATTATGAATAGAGGCGAATTTGTTTTTAAAGCAATAGACATCCTTTTCCATCCCTTCCAAAACTATATCAATAAGGAAGGCGTAAAGTGCGTTAAGGATATTTCTTATAACGACGAATACGAAGAATGCAAGGGTGACGTATACTATAAAGAAGGCGCACCCGAACCCATGCCCGTAGTGCTAAACGTTCACGGCGGTGGATTTGTTAAAGGCGACAAAAAACATCGTAAGAGCATAGCCCACCTTTATGCAGACAGAGGATGGTTCGTTTGGAACATAAACTATCGTTTAAGCCCAGAATATGCTTTCCCGGCACTTCCCTTTGACGTAATTACTGCTCTAAATTACCTTGAAACCTTAAAAGAGAAGTATAATCTTAACCTTGATAAAGTAGTTCTTACCGGTGATTCTGCGGGCGCTTACGCTGCAACTTACTGTGTTGCTGCTGCCTATGACGACGAACTTACTGCTAAGGTAGGTCTTCCTACTGCCAAGATTAAACCTGCAGGATTAGTAAGTTTTTGTGGCATATACGACCTAGTTTCTTCTTTGAAACTAAAGATACCCTTTGGCATGGTAAGATGCATTGCAGAAGGATATACTCACTTTGACTTTAACGAAGACTATTCCAATAAGGAAGAATACCAATACTTTAACGAGATTAGTCCGTCCACTTTCGTAAATGAAAAATGGCCTGCTTGCGTAATCACTCTTTCTGAAAAAGATTTGTTCTGTAAAGGACAAGGAGAATTCCTTTGTGAGAACATTAGAAAGGCTGGCGTTCCATTAGTAGAGAAGCATTCTACTAAACTAATTGACAATCACTGCTATCATTTTAATTTCTGGACAAAGACCTCCAAAGACACCATGCAAGCAGTTTATGATTATTTAGACGAACTTTACGCAAAATAGAATAAAATTTGTTTGACAAAAGTCAACGATAAATATATAATAACTATCGTTGACTGAATTTGCGGCTTTAGCTCAATTGGATAGAGCGTTGGTCTACGGAACCAAAGGTTAGGGATTCGAGCTCCTTAAGCCGCGCCAAACAAAAAGGATGCATTTGTTGCATCCTTTTTTGTTTGTTGCTTAACGGAGTAGCGCATGCCACGCGCTTTAGCGCGTAGGGATGCGCTAGTTTGCTGAAAGCAAACCTGACGAGTAAAACGAGAAGAAGTAATAGTACAAGACAATGTGATAGGTCGTTGAGTGTAAAAGAGATACAAGCAAATGCGAGTGGCTCCGTTAAGTAAAGAGGATATATGAGAGTAGCGCATGCCACGCGCTTTAGCGCGTAGGGATGCGCTAGTTTGCTGAAAGCAAACCTGACAAGTAAAACGGACAGTAATAAACGTTAGAGTCGAGAGTAGGAACTAAAATAGTAGTTTAAAAGAACTTTTGTAGGAGTCTATAACTCCTTCTTTTTTAAGTTTGCCTATTTCTACGGAAAGGCCACTTCTGTCAACTTCCAGATAGTCGGCAAGACCTTGCCTATCAAATGGTATATTAAAGGTGGAATTACCATGTTTTTTTGCTTGTAGATTAAGATAGGTTAGTAGTTTTTCTCTTGTGGTACGCTTGGAAGTTACCTCTATTTTTTCATAGAAGGCGACGTTTTTCTCGGCAAGTGATTTCATTAGATTATATATTAATTGGTTGTGGAATGAACAGGCATTACTGCAAGTGCGTAGTATATGGGCGCTACTAATGAACATAATTTCGCTCTTTTCATCTGCAACAACGCTAACTGGGAGCGTGACGTTATTGCAAGCAAATGCCTCTGCAAATAACTCTCCGGGTTCAACATTTGCAATTATACTTTTGTTACCATAAAAGTCCATTTGGATTATTTGCGCTTTTCCGGAAAGAAGTATGCCCATGTGTTTTATAGGCCTTCCTTCGTTAAAAATAGTGTATTTTTTATCAAATACGTCTACTTTGGCACCCAAGCAATTAAGCATTATAATTAGATCTTCATCGCTTACGTTAAAAAACAAAGGACATTTTTTAAGTATCGGTAAATATTTTTTCATATTTCATTCCTTTTGTTGAAAATTCAACATACTTCTTGTTTTTAATATACTATAATAGAATTACAAAATCAAGGAGAAGAACAATGAAAATTGCATTTTTTGATACCAAACCTTACGATAGACTTTCATTTGATAAAGAAATAGTCGGCAAGGACGTTAGCATAAAGTATTATGAAACAAAACTCAATGAGGACACCGTAGATCTTGCAAATGGTTATGATGCAGTATGTGCCTTTGTGAACGACGTGGTGAACGACAAAGTTTTAGATCGTTTGCAAGAATTAGGTGTTAAAGCCGTTGCTTTACGTTCGGCGGGTTTTAACAACGTAGACGTAAAGCATGCTTATGGTAGGGTTCATATTTTAAGAGTGCCGGCATACTCTCCGTATGCAGTAGCAGAGCACGCGATGGCACTTCTTCTCACTTCCATTAGGCGTATACACAAAGCGTATATTCGTACTCGTGACTTCAACTTTAGTCTTCAAGGAATGATAGGATTTGATTTAAGGGGTAAGACCATAGGCGTAGTTGGAACAGGTAGAATTGGTAGAGTGTTCATAGATATTTGTAAAGGCTTTGGCATGAAAGTGCTTGCCTATGATAAATATCCTGCACAAGGTGTAGAAGAAGAGGGAAAAGTTCGTTATGCAAGTTTAGACGAATTACTAGCAAATAGTGACATAATTTCTTTACACTGCCCATTGACGGATGAAACCTATCACCTTATAGACGAAAAATCCCTTGCTAAATGCAAGAAAGGGGTTGTTATACTCAACACCTCAAGAGGAGCGCTGGTTGACGCAGAAGCACTATTAAATGCGATTAAATCAAGGAAAGTAGGGGCTGCTTGCTTAGACGTCTATGAGGAAGAATCCGACTTCTTCTTTGAAGACTATTCGGGGCACATCATTGACGACGATATATTAGCAAGACTGATTTCCATGCCTAACGTAATTGTAACCTCGCACCAAGCATTCTTAACGGAAGAAGCGCTGATGAACATTGCAGAAACGACCATAAATAACCTTACCGACTTTTTTGAAAAAGGCGAGTGTCCAAATGAATTGTGTTATCGTTGTGGCAATACGGAAGACTGCAAAAATGGAAAATGCTTCTAAGGAGTAAGACTTATGATAAGAAAGATAATTAAAATAGACGAAGAAAAATGTAACGGATGTGGTGCATGTGCTATTGCTTGTCATGAAGGTGCCATAGAAATGATAAATGGTAAAGCAAAACTTACAAAAGAGCATTATTGTGACGGACTGGGAGATTGCCTTCCCGCTTGTCCTACAGGTGCAATCACCTTTGAAGAGAGGGAGGCTCCTGTCTATGACGAACAAGCAGTTATGGCAGAAAAAGGAAAAGGTGGAGTCGCTACTAAAAGCCCTTGTCAAGGTGGTTGCCCCGGCATTGCTCTAAAGAGTATGGTTCGCAAAATAAATACAAACGGAGTAGACTATAAGCATGTGAGTCCTAGCCAATTAATGCAATGGCCCTGCCAAATAAAACTAGTTCCCATAAATGCACCATACTTTGAAGATGCAAATTTGCTTATTGCGGCAGACTGTACGGCTTATGCATACGGAAACTTCCACAATGAATTTATGAGAAACCATATTACGCTAATAGGATGCCCAAAACTTGATATGGTGGATTATTCAGAAAAACTTACTGCCATACTAAAAAACAATAACGTAAAGAGCATAAAAGTGGTTAGAATGGAAGTTCCTTGTTGTGGAGGAATAGAAAACGCCGTTAAAACTGCTCTTATGAAAAGTGGGAAGTTTATCCCTTGGCAAATAATAACCATATCAACTGATGGAAAAATTTTAGACTAGCGATAGTAAAAAATATTTAAACGTGGTATAATCAGTATAAGAAATAAAAGGGAGTAAAATATGAAAATCACAAACGATATTAAATACGTTGGAGTAAACGACCATAAGGTTGACTTATTTGAGGGACAATACGTTGTACCCAATGGTATGGCATACAATTCATACGTTATCTTAGATGAGAAGATTGCTATTATGGATACAGTAGACCAAAACTTTACCCACGAGTGGTTGGATAAAGTCGGAGGCCAAGCGGTCTTAGGAAGAC
>JAZSKG010000230.1:0-18300 GCA_045534735.1 Candidatus Stercoripulliclostridium sp. | reverse complement strand
CAATAGTTATATAAAATTAAAAGGCTATTTAAATAGCCTTTTAATTTTATATAACTATTGTATTAGTGGCTTTTTTGTGGTAAAATTTCATGTATGATAGAGCATCCCATTCCACCAGAATACGACGAAAACTCCCGGGTTTTAATTCTTGGGTCTTTTCCTTCTGTTAAGTCTAGGGAGCAGGGATTCTTTTACGGACATCCTCAAAATAGATTTTGGAAGGTCCTTGGCGCCATAACTTCTTCCCCAGAACCTAAAAGCATAGAGGAAAAGAGGGCGCTTCTTAAAAAGAACCATATTGCACTTTGGGATACTCTTAAAAGTTGTGAAATTGTGGGGAGTGCAGATAGTAGTATAAAGAATGCAACCCCAAACGATTTAAGCATCATACTTAAAAATTCAAAGGTCAAAACAATATTTGTAAACGGCAAGACCTCAAAGGCTTACTATGACAAATATCTAAAAAACGTAACGGGTATAGAGGCCGTTTGTTTACCCTCAACTTCTCCCGCTAACGCAACGTTTAGTCTAGAAAAATTAATAGAAAGTTGGAAAGTGATACTGCAATGAAGAAAAACATCTCCTTCCATTACGGATTTGAAAGTAACTATCGTGATCGTGTAGACCTACTCAAGGAAGTGGGTTTTGACGGCGTTATGGCAATGTACGAGTATACTCCTGATTTTTATGATGCTATGGAATATGCACAAAAATCGGGACTCAACGTGGAGAGTATCCATCTTCCGTTTAGAGATATAGTAAACGACCTTTGGCTACCGGGCGAGGGTGGAGAGCAATACACCAATTTAATGATTAAGGGTGGTAAATATGCAAAAGAAATAGGCGTTCAAAAACTTACTTTGCACCTATCCTCCAGCCCTACCCCTCCACCTATGAGCGAAATAGGCTTTGAGCGACTAAATAAAATCGCTGACTTTTACCAAGAAAACGGGCTGATTCTTTGCATAGAAAACCTAAGACGCATTGACTATTTTAGGGCAGTTGTTGATGGAATTCCCTCGGTAAAAGTATGTTACGATGCCGGTCACCACAACATTTATTACCCAAGCGATTTTGACATTAACGAGTACATAGATAGGGTTGCGGTAATTCATTTGCACGACAATTTTGGTGAAAAAGACGACCACTATTTACCTTTTGAGGGCACGGTAAATTGGGAAAAAGTGTGCGCAAGAATTGCAAAAATGACACTCAATCCGGAACTAACGTTAGAAGTACACGGTGCTTACGATAAAACGAAAATGGTTTCGGAAAGGGAGTATCTTACGCACGCAATAGGCATACTGAACAAGATTGAAAAGATGGTAAAGGAGAAATAAATGAGAAGCGAGTATTTCATTTGTTTTAGAGGCGATGCAGAATTGGGTGGTGCTATAGGTGCCGAAATATATCGCACGCTAAGCGACAGACAGGGCAAGTCCACCTATTTTTCTTCCCAAAGGAATCGTACGTACGGTACCAATTATAGGAAGGAAGAAGAGAGGGCAATAGATGAATGCTCCACTTTCATAATCGTGCTTACCGACCATTTTCTGGAGGGACTCACGCGCGAGAATGATGAGGTTTTATACGAACTTAAAACCGTGCTATGCTACCCTGACAAGAAGATTTTAGCAGTAGCACATAAGAGTTTTTGCTGGACGGAGGAGAAGAAAAATAACCTTGTTGCCTTACTTGGAAAAGAGGGCGCAGAAAGAATATATTACGTAGATTATTTGACCTACGAAGGGGCAAGAAGTTATGCCGATTACACGGAGGGCGTTTTGCTTAAAGCCCTGGGATTAGACGGCTCTGCTCCCATAATATTAGAGCACAAAGAGTTAAAAGAAAGTATAATTAGAAATGAAATAGAGAGGCTTAAAAAGGCGCACTCGGGCTCTACCTTAATTATGAAAATGGACACCATAATTAAAGAGTTTTATGTTTCACCTAAACTATATTTAAACGGGGCTCCTTACTTTGAAGACCTTACCGAGGAAGTACTAGAAGGAGGCGTAACCATAGTGCATGGTGAGAGTGGTAGCGGCAAGTCTACTCTACTATATCGCATGTTTACAGAACTCGCTGAAAAATCATTAAACGGCGAATTGGGTAATAAAATTCCAATATACAAGAGCCTAAACAGTGCAAAAGAGTTAAACTTTAACTATGAAAACGTACTAAAGGAAATGCTAGATACCTATTCTCTAAAAGTTGATAGCGAGGTGCTAAAGGCATTTGTGGAAAATACTTCTCCCATTTATCTTTATGACGCTTTAGACGAAAAGAGTGGGGAGTTAACCTCCGGAATGGTCAACGAAGCAATACTTGGGTTAGACGAAAAAGCAACCCTTGTTTTAAGCATGCGCTCTAGTCATTTTAAAGGTTTTTACGTAGAGGAAATATCTACTAAAATTAAGAGTGCTGTAGAGGTCAAACCTTTTGGCGAAAAGGAAATAGTAAAGTATGCTATAAACTTTTTAAAGAAAGCACGCGACTTAGACGACGAGGAAGCGGGTGTTATTGTTTCTAAAATAAAAGGACAAAAAATATTCTCTAAAATATTAGTTTTAACTTACTATCTTGCAACCGCTGATTTTGACGATGTTGACGAAACGCCTTCTTTAAAAGTTACCGGAGCCCTTGGCAATATCATTAGTAGAATCATAAAGCGAGAGAGAGAAAAGAAGATGCTTGCACTTCTTCTTCAAGACGGCGAAGAAGCACTTAAGAGTCTTGCTTGGCAACTTTATGCAACAAAGAGAAAGAGGACTCTTACCATAGAAAAAGTTTCCGAGAAGGTAGCAAGCCAAACTTTACTTGATGAGCGCGACGTTAGAATTCTTATTGACCTCTTTACCTATGAAAACGAGAGTGGCATATTGACTTTTGTACACGAAATGTTTAAAGAGTATTTGATTGCAAGAGATTTCGTAGACAGAATTTTGGACGAAAGAGATTGTGGGCACATGCTTGATCGCACTTTCAACAAGGAAATAAACGCCTTCATAACCGACATCTTTGAAGAAGAGGGCGTTGATGAAATCTACGATGCGCTTGTTGATTTATATGATGAAGTAGACGAGGGCGATTACGTAAAAGTGCTTTCTATATTCAACCACCTACATAGGTTGAATAGATTCCAAAAGGTCACCAAGTTTGTAAGAAAGATACTGGAAGGAACGGATGACGTTGCAATGAGGATACTTTGCTTACATTCCTTGCTTGCTTGTGGAGATGAAACCGACGAGCAAAAATATTACGAGGAGTTCAAGGCAGACGAGAAATTCGCGCTACTAAATTGTGGTATGGCGCTAAGGTATTACAACGACGATAGAACGGATATAGAAATACCCTACTATGACGACGGAGAACTTTCCTGGAGAAAGTGTTTTGTTTCGTACAAGGCGCATCTACTTAACGAGAACAAGTTGAAACACTACTATCGTATAAGAAGAATTAATATACTTTCTGCCAAAAAGTTCATAGAAGTAAGAAGGGAAGTTGATGCTGACGTAGCAGAGTTTTATCGTTCCGTAGACAGAATGCTCCGTCGTGACGATAGCCCGTTTGGAAAATTGGTTTACGAGGCATACCTTGAACTAATGGCAACCATAGAGAAGTACGAAAATGATATATTCTAAAGAGGAAATTTTAAGTTTTGTTAAAACCACGCTTGGGTGCGAAGACGTAACGCTTGGGGAAATTACGACCTCAGGTAACATGACTGCGCGCATAGAAGACGGTGGCGAACTTACGATTTTAGGGGCGACTGTCGGAGGTAAAGATTACGTTATAAAAATGAAATCCGTTGCCTTTGAGACAAACGTCGGTGATGCCATGAACTACTTTAGCACAAGTGAGTTTAGGGAGAGTTACGAAAAGGGAAAATATATTTTTTACATACGTGATTCCGTTAATCGTGAAATGAAAGTTTATCCTGCATTTTCTTGCATTAAGGAATCCTTGCCAAAGATTTATGGAGCCCAAAGCGACGGAAAGCGTTCTATGCTTTTAATGGAGAAGTTGGATATAAGTAGGGAACAAAACCACGTTGCGCTCGGTATGGTTTTAAGAAAACTACACGCAATTTACCCCTTGGAAGGCGAGGCAAGAAATATAGGTGCTAACGTACACGTTAGGGAAGACTACATAAACGCAAAGGCGTTGGCACTAAGATTAATTGATAGCATAGAAAGGGTTTATCCTACCTTTCCAAGACCGATTCTTGAAAGAGCAAGAAAGGGAGCAAATGAGTTTGGGGCACTTTACGATAAAATGGTTTCCTACCCAAGGTGCCTTTGTCACGGTGACCTTACGGCAAACAATATGACGACAACTCCAAGCATTCGTCTTTATGATTTTGAACTTGCAACCTACAACAACCCTGAGTTTGATTTAGTTTCTTATTTGGTACATTATCCCACCCTTCTTAATAAAGAAATCGTGGAAGACTTTTTGTGCGCCTATTATGAAAAGAATGAAGGCATAAAAAAAGAAGTACTATCTTTAAACGTACTCTTATACTTCATAACGCGTTTTAATGCTATGATGATGATTTCAAAAAGGGTTGATATGCCTTACATGGAAGTATCCATACAAAACTACATTTTCCTATTTGATTACTTTAACCTTGCATCTTTTTAATAAGGTCGGTTGAAGATATTCCTTCGGTATAAGGCACTGCAAAGTGCTTTATTTTTAACTCCTCAAAAACTGCGAGAATTTCCTTTGTCAACTTAAAATCGGTTGAGTAATAAAACTCGGTGGGGCGTATTTCATACAAAGCATTAATAGGGTACTCCCAAAGTGCTTCCATTCCACTCAAGTTAAATTTCTTTTGGTAGGTTTCGTAATTACCCTTCTTATCTATTAGGAAGGTATAAGCCTGCGCGCCGACCATGTCCATTTTATTTAGTCTAGATACTTCATCATTTACGGGACGACCTTCTCCTTTTGTTAATCTAACGTAACTATCCGGAAGAACGCCAATGGCTAAGGGAAGAGAGGTCGTGCCCAAAACGGAGTTAACGTAATTTAGATGACCGTAATGAAGCACGTCAAAGCACCCGAATCCAAGTGCTAGACCACCATTTTCCTCTTTGATTTTTATAAGTTCTTGATAATTTTTAATCATTTTTCACCTATCACGTTAAGTATAACACGAAATATTGGTTTATGGTAGGGTTAAATAAAAAAAGTATTGAGTTTCTATTAAAACTTCGTTATAATAGAAATATCACGTTCCCAAAGGAAAACATTATGGAATTAAGGTATATTGTAATAACTATATGTTTGGTGTACATGCTACTTTTAGTTGCTAGTTTCATAGTAAAATTGCTTAAGTCTAACAGAAAGGAAAGACTAAAGATGGTAAGAGGCTATGCCAAGGGCAGATTCGTTTTAATTTATATTTGTGCAATACCCTTATTTTTCTTAGCGATGCGTTTTACCGGGGCCGGGCTACTGGAATCTCTTATAGAGTCGGTGCAGTCCAGCGTGGAATTGGTGGTTTTAAAATTAGAATTTGAAATAGTTTCTGCTCTAGTAGAAAAAGATTTATATTTTGCCATAGTCGTACTTCTTCTTTACGGACTTTGCATAGTAAACCTTGGCATGGTTTCACTTGCTATCTTCTACCAAAAACTTTCCAATTTTGCCCTTTTACGCAAGGCGACCATGAAGGGCAAGGAGGTATACGTTGTAGTTGGTGGTGGTGAAAACAATCGCAACGTACTTACGACCATAGAAGGGGAAAAGATTTGGATACTTAGAGGAAGCGAAAGAGACTCGGACTCCAACGACTTTGCATACGTAAACAAAACAGCGATAGTTAACCTTAAAAACAATCGTCTTGATGATACTTTGAGTGGGATTTTTAAGGAATACAACACCTGTACCATAAGAGTAATCATAAACACGGCAAATGACGAAACAAACCTTTTGTATACGGAAGAAGTCGCGGGATTAATAAAGAAAATAGACCACTCCACGCAAGAGATAGACGACGCAAGGGGCTTACACGTATACGTTTTTGGCGAACCCGAAAACAGCACGGCATTCCTCCATTTTGTAAAGGAAACATCAGGACAAATTACTTACGTAAATAAGTATAAACTAGTAGCATTTGACTTCGTAGACAATCACCCCTTAACCGAGTATATGGATGAGAATGAGATAGACTACGATACTGCTACCCTAAAGTCTGACGTTGACGTTAACGTAGTAATGGTAGGTTACGACAAGACCATGCAAGAGATACTTGTTACCTCTATTGCAAACAACCAATTTTGTTCTTTAGGACAAAATGGAGAATTACAAGAAAATCAAGTTAGGTATTCCATTTTTCCCAAAGAGGGTAGCAAAACTACGGAAAAGAACTTAAATCACACCTATTATAGATACTGCATCGGTAGGAAGAAAATGGTAGAGGAAAAGGAAAAATATTTACCACTTCCGGAACTACCTGCGCTTGTGGATTTTAAAGAAGAGGACGTAAACGACTACGAGTTTTATACTAAAGTTCGCCTTGCCATAACTCCAAAAGACGAGGGCAGAAAGTCCTTTAACCAAATTATTATAGCCTATGGTAGCGACATAGAAAACGTAGACGTTGCAGAAAAGATAGCAACCCAAATAAAGGAATGGGGCTATGGCGAAAACTCTCACGTTTTTGTAAAGGTAAACTCCAAAGAACTAACCGACAGAATCATAAAAGACGAATATAAAAAGGTATGTGAAATTACGGCTTTCGGCTCTGAAAAAGACGTTGTCTATAACGCTCACAATATAATTCAAGAGGGCATAGAAACCATGGCTCGTCATAGACATCTTGATTATGCCGTTGTAGATGCTATTCAAAATAACGATAGCGAAGAGGAAGCAAAGAATAAAGCGCTTAAGAAGTGGTATTCATGGGCGCAACCGCAAAGAGAGGCTAACGTATACGGAGTACTTGCTTTAAGAATGAAACTTCATCTAATGGGCTTTGACTACAAGAAGGGCGAAGCAAGTAAAGAAATCAACGAGGAGTACCTTTTAAAATATCAAGAGGGCGATCCTATTAAGTATCAAGGAGAGGCAGGCGACAAGCCCATAGTAGTCTATACCAATGATTTCGTAAAGGGTTCTCTAAGAGAAAGAATGGCAATGCAAGAGCACCAAAGATGGAATGCGTACATGATTACCCAAGGCATGATTCCTTCAACCAAAGAGGAAATAATGGAAGAGGGTAGTAAGAATTATGCTCTTCGCAGACAGGGTTGTCTTACCAGTTTTGAAGGACTTGTTACCCTTCGTCAAATGCTTGCAAAGAGAAATAACTCCACCGAGGAAGAGTGCGACGTAATTCGTTACGACTATCAAATTTTAGATGACGTAATTTGGCTATTAGAAAGAAACAACATGGCTCTCACAAAGAAAACGAAATAGGTTGCTTATTTAAGGAGGCGAATATGAAAATTTTAGTCATTGGTGCAGGAATAGGTGGACTACAATCTGCAAAGATTCTTAGCGAAGGTGGTCACGACGTTACCGTTTACGAAAGGTCCCCCAAAGGACTACTAAGTTACGATTGGCGCGACGACGTAGAATACAACGTTTTTGATGAACTTGAGATACCAATTCCACTAGACAGTCACAGGGTACAAAACGTTTCCTTCCTTGCTCCTTTTAGCGATAAGCCTTTGTTTGTCTACCAAGACGAAGACAAAATGGAATGGGGTGTATATCGTCACACCTTTGGCGATATGCTTGCAACAAGGGCAGAAGAGTCTGGGGCTAAAATAGTTTATGAAGTAGAAGTTGAAAGCCTCATAATAGAGGACGAAAAAGTAAAGGGTATAGTCGTCGGTGGCGAAAGAATTTACGCAGATTTAGTCATAGACTGTTCCGGTATGGATTCTAAGTTTAGGGCATCTCTACCTGAAAGTATGGGTATACTAAAGCGTGCAAACGACGATGAAGCCTTTAACGTATATCGTGCACACTTCAATAAGAGAGAGGGTGTTCCGGAGCCCGAAAAATATCGTCGTTTGGTTTACTTAAAACCGGAGGGCGCGCTAGGTATAAGTTGGGTTGTTTGCGAGCCCGACGGCACGGAAAACGTTCTCATTGGTAGAATAGGTGGACTAAGCAAAGAGGAGATAGATTCTTCCATTTCTCTCCTAAAGGAAAAGCACCCTGAAATCGGCGACGACTTAGTGTATGGTGGCAGAAGGGCAAGAATTCCAATTCGCTATCCTCTACTTAAAATGGTAGGCGAGGGATACGTTGCAATAGGCGACTGCGCCTTTATGACCATACCCTTAATTGGTTCCGGTATTGCTTGCTCACTTAGGGCCGGTAAGATGCTTGCAGACGTTATAAACGAGGATAATTCCACCTCCGTAGAAACCCTTTGGAAGTACCAAGTAAAGTACTACAAGGAAGTAGCGAAGGAGCATTTCTTGGTTGACGTAATGAAGAGGAAAATACTTGTTGCCGACAACGAAGACATCAAATACGTTATAGAATCGGGATTTATTACCGAAGACGATATTAAGATGCTAACCGGTGGCGAAGGTGGCAAGATGACGGGAAAGGACGTATTGAAAAAACTTCGCCTTGCAGTAAAGAAGTTGCCCTTTGTGCTTGGCGTAGTGGGCGCTCTTTTAAAAGGTGTTGGTGCTATGAATACTGCAAAGAATATACCCACTATCTATGATGAAAAGAAGATTCAGCGCTGGGTAACAAAACTAGAAAAGGTGTTTAAATAGGAAAACACAAAAAACACAAATTGTTCAAAAAATGCTCGCTTATTTTAATGCGACTTTAATTATTGGATGACATAATATAATCACAAACAAGATATACGAGATTTTAATCAAGTATAACTTTTTCATCCAATCTCCTCCTTCTTTTATGAAAAAACGCCCGTTGAGGCGTTTTTTCGTTTGCTAGCATTTTATAAAATTTTAATATAGAGGAATGGGTTGACTAAATGCCGTGCCGCCTTTACCCTCAAGTTCAAAGCGTAAATATTTTTCACAACCTTCCGGATTAAAGGTTTCGCCGTATCCCACTATTTCTCCACAAGAAATCCAAGTAACCTTTTCAAAATCGGTGCCTTCTACGGTGTAAGAGCCGTCTTCGTTTTCGGTAACTCTCGTTATGCGAGGCTCGGGGCCCTCGGTGTCTTTGGGTATTGCGTTAGTTACGGTGTAATAGTGGCCGTTTCTAAAGGCGTGCTCTATGCTTTCTTCCGATCTATCGGGAGCAAGGAACATTGTATAACTCCAACCTATATCGTCGGTGTCGTGGGTATCGTCTGCTCCTACACAGTATATATTCCTTTCCGGCATAAGGGCAGTTAGGCAGGCGTCCCATATTTCGCGATCGTATTTATACCTATCGTTACGATTTACTATTTCCATGCCTATTAGGCTGGGATAATTGGTATACCATTCTATACGTTGTTCATTGGTAACGCCGTCGTATTTTGCAGGGTGATTTAGAATGGCTATTCCACCACCATCTTCTACTGCTTGGAAGATGTTTTCAGGTAGATTGAGGGCGAGTTCTATGAAAGTATAGTAAATATTTATGTGAGCAATGATGCCTTCGCCTTCGTTGGAGCAAATGGGAGTTAGTGTATAATCGGTTACGCCTATCTCTTCAAAGGAGTTAAAGCCAACGTAGTGGTCGGATATAGCAAGAATATCATAGCCACGATCTTGGTACTGATTAACGCGCGTTTGAGGGGGCGTAGTACTATCTAAACTTCTATTGGTATGGGTATGCGTGTTCGCCTTATATTGGTTGTAAGACCAAATATCTTCCGGCGGCGGTAATTCTTCGCCACTAGGCAACAATTCTCTACCGACAAGGGCAACAGAGGTCGCAATAAATACGGCAAGCAATAAAACTAAAAGTAATTTTCTCATATATATCTTCCTCGTGATAATTGTAGCATAACTTTTTTGTTTTTGGAATATGCGACGTGGAAATATTCTAAAAATCTTGACAACGCGCGCGCGTGTAGGTAAACTATTAATATTGATATATAAGCAGGAGACCTTCATGAACAATCTAGAAAGAATGAAAGCCGGGTTGCTTTACGATCCCATGACAAACGACGTTATGGACTACCAATTATCTCTTCTTGACAAAATGGTAGAGTATAATAATACCCTTCCCAGAGAGCAAGAAAAAAGAGGCGCTCTTTTAAAGGAACTCTTTGGTAATGTTGGTAAGGGTTGTTATATAGAAGCGCCCTTCCATGCAAATTGGGGTGGGAAGCACGTATTTTTAGGCGATTACGTTTATGCTAACTTTGGTCTGACTCTTGTTGATGATGCTAATATTTACGTGGGCAATAACGTTATGTTTGCTCCTAACGTAGTAGTTGCAACGGCAGGGCATCCTCTTAATCCAACTCTTAGGGAAAAGGGCTACCAATATAACCAAGAAGTACACATCGGAAATAACGTTTGGATAGGAGCAAACGCAACTATTCTTCCCGGGGTAACCATTGGAGATAACTCGGTTATAGGAGCAGGCGCCGTTGTAAGTAAAGATATTCCAGCAAACGTATTGGCTCTGGGCGTACCTGCAAAAGTGGTAAGAGAATTGGGTGAACACGACAAAAAATACTACTTCCGTGACAAGGAAATAGATATTCCAATAGAATAAAGCCGATTATTGTTTTTAAAAAATAAAAATTTTTGTAATTAAAGGTTGTTATATAACAACCTTTTTTTATAGTAGAAAAAAATTATTTAAAAAATTAAAAAAAATTGCAAAAAACACTTTACAACTTTAGTGCAATGAAGTATAATGTAGACACTCACTTCAGTGGTGTAAAGTGATAAAGTAAAAAACAAAAAATAAAAAACACATAAAGGAAGTAAAATCATGAAAAAGTTTTTAACGTTACTATTAGTTGCTCTTATCGGTGTTAGCGTATGTGCAAGCCTAGTTGCTTGTAACGAAAAGTCCGACCTCCAAAAGGTTGAAGACGCAGACAAACTTGTTGTTGGCGTAACCGTATATCCCCCCATGGATTACGTTGATGAAGAAACGGGCGAATGGACCGGTTTTGATGCAGAACTTGCACAAATGTATGCAGATTCTCTTGGTGTAAACTGCCAAATCGTTATCATTAACTGGAAGCAAAAGGTTGCAGAAATCAACGCAGGACAAATTGACCTTATTTGGAACGGCATGACTGCTAGTGATGAACTAGGCCAAGAAATAGATTTTTCCGTATCTTACGCAAAGAATGCACAAGTAGCAGTTGTTAAGAGTGATTCCGCTATTGCCACCAAAGATCAAATTAAAGTAGCAAAAGTAGCAGTTGAAAACGGCAGTGCAGGTAACACCGTTGCAACCGAAGCAGGCGTTTCCAACCTTATTCTATCAAAAGACCAAATTAGTGCTCTTAACGAAGTTAAAGCCGGCACTTCAGAAGTTGCTATCATAGATATTACCATGGCTCAAAGCATCGTTGGCAAGGGCGAATATGCAGGTCTTAAGGTTGTAGAAGGCGTATCTTACGGCGATGAAATCTTTGCAGTAGGTCTAAGAAAGGGTAGCGATCTTAAGGCAAGCCTAGACGCATTCCTAAAGGCAAAATATGCAGACGGCACCATCACCGCTCTAGCAGAAAAGTACAACGTAGGTATCAACGAAGACGCTCTTAAATAAGAAAAAGGATAATTAATGGAACAATTTGTTAACGTAACGTTACGTTTGCTGGAAGGGTTTTCAACATCCGTAATACTGTTTACATTCACCTTAATATTTGCAATACCATTGGGGCTACTAATATCATTTTGCTCAATGTCAAAATTCGCCCCATTGCGTATTCTCTCTAGAACAATAGTGTGGGTACTTCGTGGTACCCCACTAATGTTGCAAATATTCGTTATATTCTATTTGCCTGGATTGTTAAATCTTTTTGTGTGGCCCACCATGAGTACGGGTTGGGTATGGTTTGATAAGACTATCTCAACAAGGTTTATTGCAGCATTAGTAGCATTTAGCATCAACTATGCAGCATATTTTTCGGAGATATTCCGTGGTGGTATAGAAGGCGTACCAAAGGGACAAATGGAAGCAGGCGAAGTGCTTGGAATGACAAAACCCCAAATATTCTTTAGGATTATACTCATGCAAGTTGTAAAGAGAATAATCCCTCCCATGAGTAACGAAATTATAACCCTCATAAAGGATACTTCACTAGCAAACGTTATAAGTATTTTGGAACTTATCTTCTGGGCACAAACGTTTATGTTGGAAGGATTAATATGGCCCATATTCTATGCCGGCGCATTCTACCTAATATTCGTTGGCGCACTAACGTTACTATTTAACTGGATAGAAAAGAAACTCTCTTATTACAAGGTATAATATGGCATTTTTAGAAGTAAAAGACGTATATAAAAGTTTTGGTAAGACCGAGGTACTTAAGGGCGTATCATTCTCTCTGGAAGAAGGACAGGTTCTTTCCATAATAGGCTCTTCTGGAAATGGTAAAACCACACTCCTAAGATGTCTAAATTACTTGGAATTCGCAGATTCCGGAACCGTAACGCTAAATGGTAAAGTGATTTCCGACGGAGCCGTTCTCAAAACCTTAAAAGAGAGCCAGATACGTGAAAACAGATTGCATTTTGGACTTGTTTTCCAATCTTTTAATTTGTTTCCGCAGTATACCGCCCTTCAAAACGTAAACCTTGCACTTTCGTTAATGGAAAAGGAAAGGGCAAAAAAAGAACTTGCTCCACTATATAACAAGCCTTCTATGGAAGTTGCTAAAGATCTATTGATCAAAGTGGGCTTGGAAGACAAAATGAACCTATATCCTTGCCAACTTTCTGGTGGACAGTGTCAAAGGGTGGCAATAGCAAGAGCCATGGCGCTAAAGCCCTCGGTATTATGCTTTGATGAACCCACCTCTGCATTGGATCCCGAACTAACCGGCGAGGTGCTAAAGGTAATAAAAGAACTTAAAGAAAAAGAGGGTATAACTATGATAATAGTTACCCACGAAATGGGATTTGCAAAAAGCGTTAGCGACCAAGTACTCTTTATGGTAGATGGTATCGTGGAGGAAATAGGCGATCCTAAAGAAGTTTTTGAAAATCCCAAATCGGAAAAACTTAAAACGTTCCTACAAGGAATGAATGCTAAGGAGGGAGAATAATATGTCAAACGATAAGGAAGACGTAAAAGCATTGTATGATTTACTTGCAAGCATTACCGATCCAAGCGACTTGGAACTTCTATTTAACGACTTGTGTACATATAAAGAGGTAGATAGTATGGCGCAAAGAATTAAAGCCGCAAAAATGCTAATGGCAGGTCGCACGTATGAAGATATTATTAAAGAAACCAATATTTCATCAGCAACACTTTCTCGTGTTAGCAAGTGTGTAAAGTATGGAAATGGTTACAAAAAAGTACTAAAGTAAAATAAAAACTTAAAATAAAGGGGAGCAAATTTTGCTCCCCTTATTTTATTTTTAGCAGTCTAGGAATCTCCAGATGCTTCCTTTAGTAATCATCATGAATAGGTCAACAATCCAAATAATGGTAAATCCACCAAACGCACGGATGATTGCTGCAATGTACTTGCCTTCCTTAAAACGGGTAAACACACCAAGTATCCAAGCGGTAAAAGGAATTATAGCAAGAATTAAACTAACGGTCTTATCAAAATTTAAATAATCTTTTTTTGCTGCCATGATTTGGCCTCCTATGTTTTTATGGTAATTTAATTATAACATATTCTTATTTTGTTGTAAATATGCAAATTATGAGGAAAAAAAATAAAAATTAGATTGTTAGCCGTTTTATAAAGGTGGGTTGACAATGCGCGTTTGGTGGGTTACAATGTAGTAGAAAGGTGAAATATGCTAAAAGAACAAGTACTAAATTT
This sequence comes from Candidatus Stercoripulliclostridium sp., assembly GCA_045534735.1. Lineage (GTDB taxonomy): Bacteria > Bacillota > Clostridia > Christensenellales > DTU072 > Stercoripulliclostridium_A. Next base: position 4,379 of record JAZSKG010000230.1, on the reverse strand, counting down.
TTTGGAACTTAATAAAGAGGATTATCTTTCCGGAGAAAAAATAGCCACCAGTCTAGGTGTTTCTCGTAATGCCGTTTGGAAGGCTATTAGAGCGCTTGAAAAAGAGGGATATTCCTTTTTGAAGCGCACAAACGCGGGATATAAACTTACGGAGGAAAGTAACGAACTATCCACCCGAGGTATTCAAAAAGCACTAAAGTGGGGCTCTAAAGTTCGCGTAGAGGTTTTCCAAAGTATAGATTCAACGAATAAGTATCTTGTAAATAAAGCAAGCGAAGGTGAGCAAGAAGGGCTCCTTGCAGTTGCGAAAAAGCAAGAAGCAGGCAGGGGAAGGCTTGGAAGAAACTTCTTTTCCCCGGACGGTGGCGTTTACTTTTCCCTGCTCCTTCGTCCTAGGGCGAACGATATGGTTAAAGAATACCTTACGGTATTAACAGCGCTTGCCGTATGCGAGTCAATAAATGAATTATTTGGGGTGAACGCCGGTATAAAATGGGTAAACGACGTTTATATAGGAAGCAAAAAATGTGCTGGAATTCTAACGGAAGCAAGCATTGACTTTGAAACGGGGTCACTTGCATACGTTGTCGTTGGGGTTGGAATAAACTTAAAAGAGCCCGAGGGTGGATATCCTGATGAAATAAAAGAGGTTGCTTGCGCAATAAACGTAGACCTTCCCAACGCAAAGAACAGACTTGTTGCCCTCGTCGTAGATAAACTTTTAGACTACTATTATAACTTTGATAAAGGCTTAGTGGTATCGCGCTACAAAGAGAGTTCCATAATGATGGGAAGAAGGGTTCTCGTAAAGCGCGAGGGTGAGGATAAAATGGCTACGGTCGTAGAATTAGACGACCAATGTAGGCTTAAGGTCGCCTATGAAAATGGTGAAGAGGACCTGCTGTATTACGGAGAGGTTAGTCTGTGTCTAAAAGATTAGGTGTAAGAAAACTTGCAGAAATAGCACTCTTTACGGCGCTAATTATAGTGGGTGGATTCATAAGATTCCCGATAGGCGCCATACCCATAACTCTTGGGACGTTGTTTGTGCTGTTGGGTGGTGCGCTATGTGGAAAAATAGTGGGGGCTATTGCGCCTATAATCTACCTTATAATTGGCCTTATAGGGATCCCCGTCTTTAGTGCCGGTGGTGGGATTACCTATATTCTATATCCAACGTTTGGTTACCTTCTAGGGTTTGTTTTTGCCGGACTCATAGCCGGTATAGCAAAGAAGGGGTTTGTAAAAAAATTGGTATGCAATCTTATAGGCGTCCTTGTAATACACGTTGTTGGCGTTTTATATTTTTATTTTATGTCCAATTTCTATTTGCAAGCGCTAGATCTAATGCACCAAACGGCTACGCAAAACCCTATATATTCGGGGGCTTCCGTAACGCTTGGACAAGCGATTATAACGGGAAGTTTAATCTTTCTTCCCATTGATATACTAAGCGCAGTTATAAGCGCGCTCATTGCAAGCAAACTACAACCCATAATTAATAGATAGAGGAGGAAGTATGAAAATATCCGTACCCCAAAAAGAAAGAAAAGAGGAAGTCGTAAGATTTTTAAACAAGGTTTTTCATAAACCCTTTCCAAGACTGATACCCAGTCTTTATGGTAAAGAAAAAAACACAATGGAATACCATTTTATAGTTGAAGAAGGAGATGAACTTGTTGGTGGTATTTGTGCTTATCCTGAAGAAATTAAGGTGGGAAACGTGGTGGTAAAAGCCCTTGGAATAGGTATGGTAGCAACGGGCAAAAAGCACCGTGGCAAAGGCATAATGACAAAGATGGTAACCCACTCTTTAGAGGCTTATAGCAATGAGTGCGACGTCGCGATGCTAACCGGGAGAAGACACCGTTACGAGCATTATGGATTCTATCCGGCCGGCGCCAATTATATTTACCAAATCAGCGAAAAGAGTATCTCAAACATAGTAAAGGGGAGCCCATTTACCATTGTTCGTGCAAAGACAAAAGAAGATTATTCCATGGTTGACGAACTTACTAAGTTGGACTTACAAGTGGTTAGTCGCCCTCTTGCAACGGAGAGTGAAACCCTAAGAAATTGGTATTCTAAGTTGTACCTTATAAAGAATGGCGAAGAGGTTGTGGGCTTTGCAAGTGGAAAATATTTTAATGGACTTTGTCTAGAGAGAATGTTTATAAAGAATGGATCTCCGGAAGACTATGCCAGCGCCGTTTATGCTTATAGAAAACAAAAGAAACTTCCATTGTTGAGAGTAGAGGTATTGCCTACGGAATGTGCTTTTAAAGAGGCTATGGCAAGGGGTTCAGAAGAGTATATGATAAACTCTCATGTTAAGTATTACGTGTTTAGTTATAAGAGATTAGTAGAAAAACTTTTAGCAATAGGTTTAGAGCAAGGTAGCCTAAGAAATAGTGAATGTATAGTTGAGATAGAAGGTAGGGAGAAGATGAAGATAGTTACTACTGCTACGTCGTTTAGGGTAGAGGAAACAACCGACGAGCCTAACCTAATTCTTAGCGAACAAAACGCAATTGCCTCTCTCTTAGGCGCAGAGGAAACCATTGTAAAAGGAATGGGTAAGTTCGCCCTAAGGCACAGCGATTTTATTTAAAGGAACAAGAAAAAAACCCACGGAATTGTCCGTGGGTTTTCTATTTAATTATCGTTTTATTCTGCGTATTGAGCGTTATGGGCTATAAATTCATTAACGTTTTTGTGTATTATTTCAAAGAACTTTTGTACGCCCTTTCTGTCTTCCTCGTTACCTCTAATTGCGATTGTCATGGTGAGTTCTCCATTTAATGAGGTGAGGGCGAGTTGCATGTAGGGTTTGTACTTAACGGCACCAGTCATGAAGCCGTCAACAAGAGAGAGCCCACTTAGTCCCAGTTTGTTTGGATCTAGTACACCAATGTTTGACATACCTATTAGTGGGTTTAGGTATCCGATTTTGATTGCAATCTCACTAATAGCATAGGGGAGAATAGTGTATGCTAGTTTTAGTAAGGGTAGGGAGTAAAGACCCATGTACTTGTCTTTTTTGGACTTTCTAACAGATTGTAATACCTTTACGAGGGTTTCGTTTACGTTTGCACCTACGCCCTCTACGCTACATTGCATAAAGCCGGTGTGATTGGTAAGACCGCCGGCTTCTTCTCCACCTTCTATATGTCTTCTTAAATCAACCATACAAGGAATAGTAACGGTATCGGTTGCGGGATATCCACCAAATTCATAAAGGCTATGCATATATACTGCTAGCATTAAGTCGTTAACGGTTACCCCGTAATGCTTACCAATCTTCCTAAACTTAGTGAACGTATCGGCGTCAATTTTGGAGCGATTAATCATGCTCTTGTCGTCGGGATGATCGGGGGTTAGTGGGAAGTAATGTTCGTCTTTTACTTGAGAAATATTCTTGTAAAGATTCTTTGCTACCTCTTTATCTTCGGCGTCAAGTTTGGTGTATACTTGATCGTATGAGCGAGTACCGGTCTTGATGTCTATGACGGGAGCGCCACCTTTTACCGCATTGTAGTTGGAGGCTAAGCGCTTCAAGAAATACTTAAAGTCGCCTCCATCAAAGCACATATGGTTTACAATCATTGCAAGGGTGGATTTACCCTCGGTGTTAAAGATTGCCATTTTAAATTGTACGTTAGAGGTGACGGGAATGGAGTAGGTTATGAATGCCTCAATCTCTTCCTCCAAACTATCTTTGGAAACCTCTTTTACGGTTAGAATGTCGTCAATGGAGTAGTCCTCTACAACCCAGTAAGGGTCTATGGCGCTGTCGTGGAAAGAGGAGTGTAAAACGGGAACTTTTTCCGTAGTTGCAATTAGCACCGTCTTTAGAGTTGGTATATCAATGAGACCGTCGTAATAAAGAACTGCATGTACCATTCTATCGTAATAGTTACGGAACAAGTACTGCATTTTATCCCATAGTTCGGCTTTTATTTTTTGTTTTCTTTTCATTTTTATATTTCCTAATTAAAACAATTAATATATATTTAGGCTACTCTAGTTTAGATATCGGTAGCCTAAACATGGCAAAACCCAAATTGAATTTTACCATTCAGTGTAGTATTTATCGTCTACGGTAGTTGCTTTAACTTCGCTCTTTTTTGTTCTTGGCATTCTCTTTTTGCCTGCACGATGTACTAGCATAACTATTATACCTGCTATTGCACTAGCACCACTTAAAGCGGGTAATAACCAACCGGGATGCCAACTCATTACACCGGCGATACCTAGCATTACGTAAAGAAGTGAAGCGCATACTACGATGCTGAATAGGCTTTCTACGAAAGCAAGTTTAGACTTTGTTACGTATGCAATAGAGGTGTCGGCAAGCAGTATAGCCATAACCATTGCAA
>JAZSKG010000189.1:0-17514 GCA_045534735.1 Candidatus Stercoripulliclostridium sp. | reverse complement strand
ACCATTATTAGATGAAAATGGCAACTTGATTGCTAAAGGCTGGGCACGCCATAACGTCTTTGAGTACAAAAGAGATATGGTCAGACCTCGCTGGCGCCTTAAAGAATGGGACTTCCATCAGGTTTCCGACGGTCGCTATAAAGTGCTAATCAACTTCTTTAATATTACCGTCGGCACTTCCGCCGCCGCATCTATTCGCGACGTAACAACGGGTGAATTAATAGCCTCAAACGTGGTTATTATTCCATTCACTCGCAATAAATATCTTCCACCGGAAATCGGAGATAGAACCAATAAATTAGTATTTGACGACAAAGGCATTAAAATGGTGTATGACACCAACCTAGAGGAAGGATATCGTCATATTACCTTTGAAAGTCTTTATAACGGCGAGCCCATAAAGTACGACTTCTTGGAAGAAATTCCTAATGGGCATGAAAATATAACCATAGTAACACCCTTTAAGAAGAAAAACCAATTTTTCCTTACCACCAAGCAAAATTGCCTACCCACCGAAGGTTACGTTCAAATTGGAGAAAAGAAAATTACTTTTAGTAAGGAAAATTCTTTTGGCGTTATGGACTGGGGACGTGGCGTATGGCCCCATAAATGTCATTGGTACTGGGGCAACGGCTCCACCTATCTTTACGACGAAGAGGGCACCAAGCACACCTTTGGGTTTGAAATAACTTGGCTCATTGGCGACACCTCTTATGCTACGGAAACCTGTTTGTTCTACGACGGCAAGGCCCACAAGATAGGTAAAGTTGACGTAAAAGAATTCCCTGGAACAAAGGGCTGGACGGAGCCTTGGGAGTTTTACTCGGAAGACGGAAGGTTTGAAATGGTAATGACGCCCTTCTATGACGATCATTCCAAAACCTTAAACAAAGATATTCTTGGTACCGAATGCCACCAAGCCCATGGGCTCTGGAACGGTAAAGTTGTTCTTGACGACGGCAAGGTGCTGGAAATTAAAGATATGTATGCTTTCTGCGAATACGTAAAGAATTCGTGGTAATATTAGGAAAATTATGAAATAAACCGTCCTTCGGGACAAAGGGAGATCAAAATGAACTCATTTGGAAAAAGACTAGCCGTTTTGGTTGTAGTTCTTTGCCTAGCCGTTAGTGGCGCAGTAGTTGGCGTAATAGCCTCCAAGGCTCTTGAACCGGAACCTGATTTCACCATCATGGTCATGTCCGACGTGCACGTTTTTGAAGAGGAGCACGTTGGTGACTTTTGTGATGATTATTTGGCGTTTGACGCAGCACGCACCGGTAGAGTAGAATACCTTTCCGAAAGCATATTCCGTAACGCATTAAGGAGAGTTATTAAGACTAAACCCAACGCCCTATTAATCCCCGGCGATATCGTTGACGTTGCAACTGAGAGTACCCATAAAAAGGTTGCCGGATACCTAAAAGAGGTAGAAGAGGCAGGCATAGAGGTATTCGTTGTTCCCGGAAACCATGACACTGCAACAAACGCACCCTCGTTTGAAAACGGATATCTTGAGTACGTAAAAGCAGTTGATTACGACGACTTCAAAGAAATATACGCCGACTTTGGTTACTCAGAGGCTGTTGATAGTGATGAAAAGAGCATTTCCTATGCAACCGATCTCGGTGACAAATATAGAGTTATCTCCATTGATGCTACTCGCGCAAAAGCAAACGGTGGCAAAGATAGCGACGACCTTATTGCTTGGGCAGTAAACGCAGTTGAAGAGACCATTGCAGACGGCAGAATCCCAATCGGTATGAGCCACTATTCTCTCGTAAGCCACTATGGCGAAATCCTAAGCAACTTCACTAACGAGAAAGCATACATTAACGACGCTCTTAACTTCCGCGAGCAACTTATGGAAGCCGGCCTTGAATACGTATTTACCGGCCATATGCACTCTAGCGATATTGCTTCTTATACCGACGATAACGGCAACACTTTGTACGATATTGAAACTGCATCTCTTCCCGCATTCCCCTCTCCCATAAGAAAAGTTGAAATATTTGGAGATGAATTTAAGTTCAGCACGGAATTCTTAGCATCACTAGACGCCGATACTCTCCCCTCTTATTTACCGGAAGAAGAAAGGCAGGCAATTCTAAAGAATTACCAAGCATACGCATCAAAGTCCATTGAACGCGATATGATGGACAACGTTGTTGCAGGTAGAAAACTTGGTGGATACGTAGATATGCTAATTGGTGCATTTGATATTGATACCAATACTCCCGGTGCAAAGAAACTTAGCGACGACTTTGTAAATGCTATTGCAGAATTCATTTATGCTCCCCTATACGATAAAGATGCTACCTCCGGTCAAACCAGTGTAGAAAGCATTTGTCGTAAATATGGTCAAGAATTGCCCAAAGTTGACAAGACGACCGTTGGCGACTTGATTTTTGGATTTGTAGGCGAATGGTTTAAAGGTGATGAAGGTTTCATTCTTGACAGCAATGAAGACAAAGTACTACGCCTTACCATTTATAGTGCATTAGACGTAGTAGCAAACTTTGATCTCTTTGGTAGACTACATGAATTACAACCCAACGTTCAAGTTGTTGACCTAACGGCTTCTATGCCCCTACTCTTTAGGGAAGGCAAACTTGATTTGGTTGAAAACAACCTCATTAAAAACGTATGTCAATCCGTTCCTGCTATTAAGAATAATTCCATAGCAAGTGCCATCATCAACAAGCCCTCTAAGGACCTACTAAAAGCAGCCGTTGGCCTCTTAAAACACGTAAATCTTTATGATCTTGATATTATAAGTGTAATTGATGCAGAAAACGGCGCACTCAACTTTGATGCAATCTTTGATATGGCTACAGGCGAAGTTGGTTATGGTATACTAAACGACTTTAATCTTCCCGATAACGAAGTTACCCTTCCCACAGAGCCCGTAGAAGAATAATCTTAACACTCAAACGCAACAGCCCCTAAAATGGGGCTGTTTCTTTTTACGTTAAAATAATAGCATGGCGTTATGCCTCTTTAAGGTGCGAGGCTCACTAATTAGTATGCCTTAGAGGCTAACGTAGAGGCCAGTGACCGCCATTACTTTAACTACTAGCCTTTATCCATTTTTCTTTTATGCCGTTAATTACCCCCACTAACTTATTAAGTTTATTAAACGTTAAAACCCCATAAGGCGCCCCACTTATACGCAGTCTCGTTAAACACGATTTTAGGGCTTTGGGTAAACAAAAAATAAACCCTCCGAGAATTTCTCGGAGGGTTTTGTTTAATTCGGCATTTCGCCTGCTAATCGCTTTTACACAACGTCCCAACTTGCACCGTTGTATCTATAGTTGGTGCCAGCAACTGCATCTACACCATTTAGTTGTAAAGATTTGGTTTGAGAGTTACCTTCAGTTGACTCGGACTTCATAGACAGACTCTCACGGTATATTCTTCCCGTAGCAATCTCATAGGACTTGATAGTGAGTGTCGCACCAGAGGCCACGTTAACCACGCCACTTTCTGTTGAAGTTATATTACCGCCTAGTGTTCCATTTACATTCAAAGTACCATTGATTATAAAGTGCGCATCTCCCCTGCCTTGAGTATATGGCTTTGGATGTCCTGTAGAATCATAATAATCACCACTGTAAATTATACTAGAGCCATTTAGATTATAGGTTGCGCCCTCTACAACAGTTAAGGTAGCTCCTGGTAGCAACTTGAACTTATAATCTTGTGTGAAGGTGCCGCTCTTAACTACTATATCCGTTCTACCATCAATGGGGAACAACGTGTATTTAGTATCCAATTGAACTAGTGCTTTTAATACGGGCACTGTCAAAGCAGTATATCCATCACTAATGTTACCCTCTAACTCAAACTTTACTCTATCATTGCTTAATAACTTCGTTATTTTTGCGCCTGGGGTTAACTCAAACATTCCACCATTATCGCCAGTTGCACTAGATATTATGGTAATAGTTGCTTCTGAAATCCTAGCTTTAATGGTGTACGTAATAATTGATATCTTGTATGTTTGCTCACCTGTAGCTATTTTAACGTATCCTTTTAACGTTGCGCCATAATTAACTACCATCTTAGTTTGAATTGCACGCATTTCATATTCGTTATAAGCATAAGCTTGGGGATCCGTGTAATTAACCGTACCACCAGAAATAACGAATTTATTTACGTCTATGCTTCTAGTACCCAAATATTTCGCCGTAGATACGGTGCCACCTTGCCATCCGGTTAGATACATATTTTCTATAACTTGGGTGGATCCACTTGCTTCTATGCTGCCTGAACCTAATATGTAACCAAATACTTTAATGGTAGCGTTGGTTGCAATAATCTTGCCTTCTAAGTTGACCACAGAATAGCCACCATTTATACCATTTTGATGGGGTCCTGCTTTTTGGGTACCGGTTAACGCACCAACTATGAACGTACCACTTACGTTAAATGTTACACAGGAAGGAATATTCATCGTGAGGTATAGTTTGCGTTCTGCATATGCTTGATTGCACTCTACGTTAGGGTGCGCTTCAAAATTTCCACTTTTATCACCCTTTTCTCCTGTGCCTAGATTTCCTAAAGTGTCTGCTGAACTATAAGGGATAAGGAGTTCTACGCCAGACTTAAGAGTATAATATCCGTTTATATCGTCTCCATAGAACCAATCTCTTGCTTCCGCGCTAGTAGCAAAAGAAGTGTTTGCCTCTAGTCTGATTTGACCGGAAGATGCCTTAGAAAGTACTTCTTCTATTGTCCAATATCCACCACTATACGGTACGTTTCTTACCTTAACAAAATACTTGAAGGTGGAAACAAAGTTGCCGTCTTGTGTGGTAACGTCAGTAGTGTTAAGTTTATAGTTTGGTGAAGAGAAGGTTATTTCCTTCATGTGAGTACCGGGTGTGAAGTTTAGGGTTCCTTCATAACTAATGGTAAATCCTTCAGTTATTACCTTTGCTCCATCATTCCAATAAACGGAAGGTGCGCTTACACTATAACTAGAAGTGATTTGATTGCTGGGGGATTCAAACGCGTATGCATCTGAAACACCATTTTCCACACCAACAACTAAGTTTACCAAAGCAGGTGTAATAGTTACGGTAATGGTAATAGGTACGTTGTAGTAGTTTTCAATATCGCCATTATAGAAAGCAGAGTACTCCGTCTTATGGACTTCAGGAGTAGTAGTGGGAACACTCCAATAATAATCCGTAGACAATGCATAGTCTGCGTGTTCAAAGGTCTTCTCAGGTGAGTATACGCCACTCAAACCTTCATGTGAGTAACTTCCGGTATAGGTAGCCTTATCCATCTTGAGGCCTAGACTTGCACCGGTAAGTTTGTAGTTCTTATTGCCAGAGGTTGCAGTAATGGTGTAGTCGCCTGCATTCTTAAAGATATTAGGCGTACTATTGGATGCAGAGAAAGAAATTATTGCGTCTATATCGTCGTTATTAACGTCCTTATAGGTTGCAGTAATGCTTGCGCTTTGATCCTCACCATTATAGACGTACGTTCCGTTATTGCCTACCCAAATAGCCTTGGTTTCATAGGGTTTAACGGTCAAAGTACCATTCTTTAAGGTTGCCGTATATTTGTCGGAAACGAAATTAGAAAGTACGATTGCATAAGAACCTGCATCATTTCCTTTTTCATAAGAAACGCTAATATCATAGGTTCCCAAAGTTTGAAGATTGATACCATTGTAAACGCCTAGGTATGAAGCGGTTAACTTCAATTCGGGCTTTTCATCGTAATAGAATGCTTCTAAGTTTGTAGCAGTAAGGGTTATAGCCCTCTTGTTTACTCTTAAGTTACCATTATTAATGGTAATATCATAGTTGTCTAACTCTAAAACGGGTTGTACGACGTAGTCTTTGTCTGCAACGCCATTAGGACCGGCAACAAAGTCGTGGTTGTAAAGAATTTGAGTTCCTAGGCTCTCTACACTTTCGCCAAGCACAAAGCCTTCAACAACAACGTCTTCGTCAAAATTAGGTATTGCGTCGCCAAAGAATATGGTGTTATCTCCAAGCGTTACGGTAAGATCTTTTCTTGCAACGTTTAGAGTTGCATTAGTATGTTTAACTTCATAGTTAGCATTAAGAATTTCCCCAACGTACTCAATAGCATATTCACCGGCATTATTATTGTAAGCAGAAGCATCAATGGTAAACGCTAATACGCTGTCCATAGTATCGTTTCCTACAAAGACGTCTTTACCTTCTTCATAGGCTTTTACTAAATAAGTATCCTCGGGCTCGTTGTCGCCGTAAGTAATGTTCTTATCGTCTGCAACTATGTAAATGGTACGCTTCATTATGCTTATAATAGCAGGCTCGTCTGCTTTGACTTCCTTTTCTACTTCACCATTAGCACCATATACACGATACATATAGTATAGAGTGTGAGTGCCGGCTTCCGTAAACTCAATGGGAGTTTCTACAAAGGTTTCGTTGTCTGTTGAATAAAGAATGTCTGCCATCTTTTCTTCAAACATTTGCTCTACGATAACGCCGTAAGAAGTGCCGTCGTATACTGCTTTTTCTGCCGTAACCATCAAGCCATAGGTCTTAATGGCAACTTGAAGGTCAAAGTAGATAACGTAGTTAGCCGTGGTGTCGGCTTCCCCACTCTTAATCATAATTTCTTCAACCAAACTAAACTTAGTTGCAAAATCTTGACCGGCTTCTGTATTAACGGTATAAGCACCGCTTAGATTACTATTAGTTGAAATTATACCATTTGCTATCACGTCGTTAGAAGCAAGTCCCATAACGGTTACTTTTTCGCTTGAGGCGAGGTTTGAAGTCCAGTAATCTTCCTCATCAACGTAACTTCTTGCTTTAATAGTTAATTCTCTCTTTAGAACGTTTAACTTACCATTTTGATAGGTAATATTGTAGTTGTGTGCCTCATATCCACTTACGCTGACGGTATGCATACCTGCGTTCATGTTATCTACGGTTATGGTACCTATTTTACTGAATACACTAGAAACGTCTTCCTTTTCTTTGGGTGAAAGATCGCTATAATTCAATTTATAGTTATATGCATCGCCGTATACGATTTCAGCATCTTCAACGCTTATGGTTAAAGGTCTCTTATTAACGATTAGAGGTGCATCTTCCGTTACGTAAGTGATAGAATAGTTAGCATTACTATATCCACTAATCGTAATGGGATATTTGCCAACAGGTTGACCAATAGCATAACTGGAAGTAAATGCGTAATCGTTTGTTCTAAGAGTTTCTATAGTATCGCCAGCAATAAGACCCTCTGCAACAAGTAACGTGGCGAATTCTTCTCTTGAGGGGTAAGAATTACGGTAAGTTATTTCTATGCTATCGGTTAAAGTTAAGGTTACTTCTTTTGGTAGTACTTTTAGACTTCCCCTATTGCAAGTAACTGCATAGTTTTTGCTTGTAATTGTGTTCGTTAAAACGGAAATAGGATATGTACCTACGTTAGATTTTTCGGCATACGTGCAGTATGCACCAACGTTACCAAGTACCTCTATTCCATGTTGAACGTTAGCGTCGTTTATTAGTCCTTCTGCTTTAAAAGTATAGGTAGGTACTTTGTCACCATAAGTTAATTCTACGTTTTCGGGGGTTAGGGTTACTGCCTTTTGAGCGACTTCCAAAACACCTGAATTAATGGTTACTTCATAACTGTTTATGATAGCCTTTTGCTCTTCTACAAGGTTAGCGTTTTCAAAATCCAAGGTTATATCATAGTTATCAACGTCGTTGTATTGTTCATAAGAACAAACGTAAGAAGCGCTAATAATGGAAGCAATTGCTTCACTATCTCTATCAAGTGGTAGACCTTGACTACCATTTCCAAGAACAACAGAGAATAAGTTGTCTTGAGGTTTGGGATCGCCATAAGTTATTGCGCTGTTTTGTACGTTTATAATTAGTTTCTTCTTAACTACGTTAATCTTTACAGATTGCCAACTCTTGTCATCAAATTCGTAATTGGCAAGTTCCAACCAAGTACCGGAAGAAATACCTATGTTATAAAACCCTTCGACTGAATTAACAGGAGAAAATTGAGTATAGTTAGTTTCATAAATGGGGTAACCAACTGTGGTATTAGAGCTCCACTTTAAAACACTTTGAGTAGTATCTGGAGAAATTATTCCTTCTATACGATATGTGGGTGCAGGTAGTTCATTACCATACTCGACAGAATAAAAACTACCTTCTTTTTGGTTAGAAGCATCGCCAATTTCTAAAACGGCAACAAGTTTTGCTTTAGTTACCATTACTCTGGCATCTTTAAACTCAATGGGTGCATAATTTTCACGTTCTACCTTAACGTCTACACTATATCCAGATCTTTCAACGTTTCTAACGGGAGAATTATTACTATAATTATTGGATGAAGATAGTTTATAAGATACCCTATCACCCTCTAAGAGATTTTCAAAAGTGGGTTCTACAACTTGTCCGGAGTAAACCACGCTTGCCGGCCACTCAACTTTAATTTGTTCAGCCTCCGGCAACTCTTCTAGTAGTCCTAGATAAACGTTCATGCTAATATCGCAAGAAGAATATTGTGGTTCAAGGTTACCATAAGATGCCGTTACCGTTAGAGTATATACGTATTCACTGGGAGATAGTGCATCTACAACGAGAACACTATTGTTTGCTCCCTCTACTACGTTACCATTACATTTCCACTCGTAGGTATAAACCAAGCCTTCTATGGTGTTCTTAATGAAATCGCCGGTTAAAGTAAAACCTTTCTTGTCATAACGGAATGCATCTCCGTCACGATCGGAAGTAACGCTTAAGCCTTGTATTCCTTGCAATGCAACTTTTACGTACATTTCAACGTTACTCTCAGGCATCTTTTCCAGTTTAGTAAACATTTGAGTGAGTTCTTTATCAGCATAAAGACCGGCATATTGGAAACCACCGGAAACGCTTGCTTCCGCTTCAAGAATAAACGCATCTAAGAGTTCGGAAACGTCCTTTCCAACTTGCACGTCTTGTTGTTTAACAATGGTCTCGCCATCTTGTCCATAAAGTATTATGGAGTATGAGCGTTTCTCAAATTTGGGTTTTACTTGTGTGTCTGCAGTAATCACACTAAAGTCTTTGTCCCAGCCTTGGAAAACGTATCCATCGCGTTCAGGCTCAACTTCGGGTGCTACGGCAGAACCACCGTGCTCTACCATTTGGAAGTCTTCTCCCTTAACCTTTATGGCTTGTCCATCATAGTTAATAAATCTTACTATGTAAGATTTTACCTTCCATTTTGCATACAAAGTTACACTCTTAGTAGGAATGGTTTCTAACCTTTCGGTTAGTTCTTCATCAAAATACCAGCCCTCTAGTTCGTAGCCTTCTTTTTCTGGTTTAAATTCCAACGCGTCTTTTACCGTATTGGTCTCTTTCAAAACTTCGTCGCCGTCTACAAAGGTTATGGTTACCTTTGGCGCGTTACTTGCATTGTCATCCTTGTTTGGTGTTTCTTCTTCGCCACAAGCGAACAATACTACAACCGAACACAATAACAATGTTAGTACCAATGCGACTTTTAGTAGTTTTTTTGTCTTCATAGGTTAACCTCCTATTTTATATTACCTTTTTAATCCAACCCATATTCTGGGGTAATTGGTTTTACTTCAAATGCAGATTTATCTGCAAGTTCCGTTTGTTGTTTTTGATAATTAAAGTCGGAATTCTCATTATACATATAGAATGAGAAACTTTCTTTGCCGGCCGCAAGTTGCAATATTTCTAAATCATCACTTTCTTCTTCTCCTGCTAGAATAGAAAGATTCATCCTATAATTTGACATCTTGCTAGCGAGTGGCGCCTTTGACGTATCAACGTAAGAGTAGTTTTCTCCTCCGCCATAGAATACTATTCCTGCGTGAACGTATTCCTTGCCATCTCCATTGCTAGTGGAAATTATTCCCGGGAATTGTGGCACTTTTATGTCATTGCCCAATTCATCTTTGGAATCCACCTTGAGTGCAGCAACCTTTCTTACCATTTCTGCTAGATTTAATTGGAATCTAGAATTTTGTCCATCTTTTATCTCTATAAGTGTTTCACTATTAACCTTGTCAAGTTCCTTCCAATCGTAAATCTTTACGTCGTCTTCAAGTCTTAATACGCTTGGGAAAGAATTCGATGCTAAATCATAAGCAAATATAGATTCAGCCAAAATCATTCCATTAAAATGAGTATCCATTGCAATAGCAAAAATACCACTCTCCGTTAACACGGAATTCTTTAACGTTACGTCGGTTATAACGTAATTATCATAGAAATAAGGATCGTTTTTATTATTTTCATCAAATAACGTATATGCCGTTCCATCTGCTTTGGTGGGAAGTTTTGGATCAACGTCATCGGCTCCCGGCACGTCGTCATTATAAACGTTTTCTGCTCTAACTGCACGATTGGAACCTATCTTTAATAGGAATTCGCGTGCTTGCCTAATTACACAACCTTCAATATGAACAACCAGGCGTTCTTCAGCCACGTTAACGTCGCTATAATTATCAACTATAGGATCGCCACCCGTCGTTTCACCACCAAATATACGTATCGCCGTCCTACCATGTGAGATACGACTATTAACAAGGGTGGTATCTCCACTTATCTCTAGAACGGTTCCTACGTAATTTAGTTTATTAATGTCAATGGAAGAACCATCGGCACCATTGGGTGAACGACCATCGTCAGTTGGCATAAGTTTCTCGTTAGAGCATCCCATCAAGTTTACGTTATTTATAGTAATGCCATCGTTTCTAACAAGGAAGCAAATATTGTCTTGCGCTTTAACCGCACCATAATTACCTACAGCAATAAAGTCAAGCGGGCCTTTGAATAGAAGTGGTATACCTGTACTATCAGTAGCCGTTGTAAAGTTTTCTGCATTAATGGTATATCCGTTACCATATACGTCGTCTTTAAACTCTATTAAATAACGAACTTTTGGTCTAGTACCATTCGTCATCATTTTATAGAAAGACCAGTCATAGTCTGTATACATTTCTTTGGAATTACTTTGTAATTCACCTTGAGTCATGCCTACCCAACCGAGCATTACGTCTTGCATAAGGACTATCTTCTTACCAATGTTGGTTGCATCTCTTAATGCTTCGTAATTCTCTCTAGCAGTCGGAACTTTACCATCTCTAACAGCACCTATAACAACACCGTCTTTGACAGTACGGAACTTGATGGATGCCGTTACGTTTTGATCAAAGAATACACCATTCTTCCAGGTTGCCGTCATCTTAACAATGCCATCACCCTTAACGGTTAGTTGCAACTTTTTAAAGTAAGTATATGGATCCACAAGTGAACTATCGTCTGACGTAAACTTAATATCGTCGGAGAAGGTAGCAATCTCGCCGTCGTCATAAACAACCTTAAGTTTTAGTTCATGGCGGTAATTGGGCTTTAATCCACCATTTTCCATTGTAGTATCGCCTATGGTTAACAATTTCTCTATGCCGTATTCCTTTGCGTTATCAACAAATTCAATAGATGAAATTCCTCTTATAACCGATATGGTTTTTTGAACGTCGGCAATAAACTTACCCTTTTCAATGCTGGTTCCGTTTACAACCTTCTTATATGCTGATATGGTGAGATCGTAATCTCCCGACTCGCTGGCAATTATGCTAGCGTATTTACCATTAGATTGCTCACTAATAACCAGAGCATCATCACTACAATACCATTCGTAAATAACGTCATCATCGTTCGGATTACCAACGGCAACGAATTGTATAGTATCGCCCTTCTTTTGGTAAATGGTATCGTCGTTAGATAAGTGACTAGAAGTATATACGTTAAACGAGAAGTCACGGAAGGTTAAATCCAGTTCGGTTTTATTTTCATTATCACCAATAGAAAATGAAAAATGTACTTTCTCCGGATACCCAGGTGCCATATTTAGGGTAACCTTATATTGTTTTCCTTCATTATCCAGTGCTTCATATATAGGAGCGCCTCCAGCAAGGCAATATAGGTCGCCTTCTACGTTCAAGAAGAAACTTTCACCTAGTCCAAAGCGAGGAGTTTCAAACTCAATTAGGAATGAAACGGACTCCACGCCCTTATTGAACAACAACTCGTTGTCACCACGTCCTTCTACAGACATACCACTATCGCCACCACCATAAGGAACGGTTACGTTTATCTTTACAGGATGGAATAGACCTTCTATGGAGTTCTCACAATCAAGAGTAAGCACTACGTTGCCGGATATTCTTGCAACGGCACTACCGGTAACTTGGTTAACCTTGAGTACGTTTTCATTGGAACTGGTCCACGTTACACTGCTGTTCTTTTGGCTCTCGGGATAAAGCACCTTGTTAAATTGATAGTTGCCGGCAGTAAGCACCGCGGAGTATTCATAGTCTCCTATCTTATTAAGTTCCACGGGAGTACCATCATTGTTAAGCAAAGAAACCTCTTTTACAGAAACAACTTTGGAACTTGTAACGTTAACGATTATGCTATCCTTGTATGCGCCGTCTAGCGATACTGCCGTTACTTTAGCCTTTCCCGTTCCATATAGTGAAAGTAGACCACTCTCATCATCTACTGTGATATTTGCAAATTCTGATTCTTCATCTACCTTTTCAACTACGAATTGGTAATCTTTGTTGGTTGCATTAGCAGGCTCTACTTGTGCTTCTAAATAAATATAATTGTCGGAATCGTTTACGTATTTGGCCATATCAAGATTGATAAAGCCTTCGTCGGTTTGGGTGGTAATTTCTATACCACTTACTGGAACTTTAGCCAATATGCTAGCAACTTGACCAACACTAAAGATTGTGATCAAGAATACAAGTGGAATTATCATTATAAGGGCTATAACTTTTTTCTTCATATACTAATCCCCCTCGGACAATCTTTCAAATCTACTTCCTATGCCGATGAAAGTATATAGAAGCGAGCCCACCAATGATAGAACACTAACTAGGCTGACGAATAAGTACGTGAAATTGGGAAGTTGGAATCCTTCTTTCAAGTGGCCCAGCACGCTTATGGCAAGCGGTACTCCACCTATAACTAAAGAAATAAGCATCCCAACAACAATAATTGTGGAGACGTTGCCGTTTCCTTCTTTGACCGTATTGTCTTCTTCTGTTGGGAAGAAGGGATTATTAAGGTCTTTTCTGGTTGCAAAACAAATTTGAGCAAGTCCCAAAAGTACTCCAACCATGAATACGAAAGCCCCTTCCAAATACTCAACGTATCCAAGCGCCGTAATCACAATTGTGGATATTCCAACGGACAAAACCGTTACGATGAGGTTTAGCCCAATTTTTACACCCAAAAGTTTGGAACGCTTGATGGGAAGAGTCTTTTGCATATAAAACGAACGACCTTCGCGCGAAATATTAATTGCACAGAAAGTGTTTGTTAGCGAACCGAATAATACGGTTAGTAAAAGTGCAAGTTCAAAGTTTAGTTCTATGTGCAAAATAGAAGACAAAAGTTTTTCTCCCAAATCCATGCAGAAATAAACCATTAAAGGAAGAATTGCTGCAACGGAAACATATTGGAAAGCATAATCGGGAGTAAAAAGTATTGCACCAAGTTCTTTAGCAAGTAAACCTCTTGTTATGGAACGTGGTTTAGAAAGTTTCTTGGCGTGGAATACTATGCCGTCGTTATTTTGAACGCGTATTTTAATTGCTACATTATATAGTAAATACTCTACGCCGACACCAATTAAACCAAGACCAACTATGATTGCAAGAAGTATTCCCCCATTGATTAATGGGTCAATACCAAAAACAATCTTAGAGATGAAGTTAGCAGGTACTAGTTTTGCCGTTAGATTGATAATAAACTCCATAACCTCTTGAGAGAAGAAGAATTTTATATCTCCGGTAGCCATAAGGTTCTTAAAGAAATCCAAAACGTAAGCATATCCACCAAAAAGAATAGCCATCGCTACGGTAACCGATACCAGGAAGAGAATATACTTAGATTGGAAGAACCTTTTAACAAAATAGAAAGGTAAGCAAAGTATACTTGCTAAACCTAAACTTATAAAGGGTATAAGCAAACTTGCCACCGTTGAAATCACAATAAACGCAGTATTTTGTGCAGTGACTTGAGCAAAAACTATCACAAGAGGAAGGGTAATACATACCGAAAGAAATGCTTGTGAAAAGTAAAGCCCTATCATTTTTGAGAAGAAAATTGCTTGAGGCTTAATGGGAAGCACTGCTAAAACGTTTCTGTCGTCGCTTTCAAAAATGGCACGAGTCAACTGTGAAGTAGCACCAAAAACAGAAATTAAGAGTACGACCTCATAAACTATAGTCATAATTTCATACAAACGTGCCTTTACGTCAAGTACGTTATTGATACGAATAGTAGAATACTTTTCTATGAATTGTTTAAAAACAACAGCGACAACGAAAAGAACTAACGCTGCCAAAACCGCAGAGAGAAGCATTCCCACAACGTCTATATTTTTGCGATTGCGCTTAAAATATGAAAGACGCTCGTGCATCTGTTTTTTTAGTAGAACACGAATCATTACTTTTTACCTCCACGAAGCATATGGAATCTTGGAGGATTGGGGGTTTTATTTACTTGACGGCGAGAAACAACCTTTTTCTCTTCTATGGGTTTTTCCTCTTCAACGAATGAATTATCTGCCATCATAGCGGCTTTTAATGCTTCCTCATCATCACCAAAATAATAGCCTTCCAAAATAGAATGATCATTTCTCATCCCTTCATCAATAACAAGGTCGGCTACAAGGTTGCCCTTATTAATGATAACTACACGGTCACATACGCGTCTGACAACGTCTAGGTTGTGACTACTGAAAAGAATGGTTTTTCCCTTGTTGGCATAATAATGCATAAAATTAATTACTGCATTTTGAGTGCGAGGGTCAAGGCCAACCATCGGTTCGTCCAGTATCCAAAGATCGGGCTCGTGTATGAGGGAAGCCATCATACATATCTTTTGCTTCATTCCGTGAGAGTAATTGGAAATAAGTCTCTTAACGGCATCACCCAACTGGAATACGTTTTCCAACTCCTCGTAACGAGATTGCCTTACTTCTTTTGGAACTTTATAAACGTCAGCCATAAAGGAAAGATATTGTAATCCGGTCATTTTTACAAAAGTAGCATGATTATCCGTAACGAATGAAAAACATCTTTTAGCATTAATGGGATTTTTAGTAACGCTATATCCTCCTATAAGTATTTCACCCTCGGTTAAAGGAATCATACCGGTTATACATTTTAAAGAGGTAGACTTACCTGCGCCATTGGAGCCCAAAAGACCTACTATTTGTCCTCTTTCACAAGAAAAAGAAATATCCTTTGCTGCATAGTTTGATTTTGCGCTATATTTCTTAGATAAAGATTTTACTACTAGCGTCTTTTGTTGTGTTTCTTCGTTAACTATCGTTTGCTTTTTTGCCATACCTTTTTTGTCCTTCGTATATATATATATATTCGTATACGCGTGCGTACGTTAAGTATGCGTGCGCGTAAAAAATATTTGGAACGTTTTGTTCCAACACATATAGTTATAATATATCAAAGTGATAAGTATGTCAATTCTTTTTGAACATTTTAGGAACATAATGTTCCGAAGCAAAAAGGTAACTCGTATACGATATTTTTTATTTTCGGCATTGACAAGAGTTAATTTGGCGACTATAATCAATCTTATGAGCACCTCAATTTTACAAAAAAGAAAACTATTTTTACTTGATAATCCCGGTCTTAAGGCTGAGGATTTGAGTGGGGAGCCGAAATACAAGTCCAAGTTTTTAAACAAACTTAACGACTTCGGCGATAGATTCCTTTACTCTAGATTCTACTTTCTACTTTTAACGGCAACCATATTCCTTTGTTGGTTTTTTGAGTTTGAAGCGTATGGTATTGTAGGCATAATTTTCTTTGCAAGCATTGTACTTGTAATGCGCAAAGATACAACCCCTCTCATACCTATAATCTTTGTCGTTGCCATGATTTTCCCGCGCGACATAGACCCCATGAACTACTCCACGTTGTTTTACTTTCTAATTCCACTACCCATAGCAATAGTAACCCATTTTATTCGTTTTAGGACCCAATTACGCGTTGGAAAACTTTTCTTCCCCCAACTTGCAGTAAGTATTGCATTGCTTTTAGGTGGCATTGGAACCATTAGTTTGGAACACTATACGACAGGACTTGTTTACGCACTACTGCTCGGTGTAGCCATACTATTTTTCTACTTTTTCTTCTACCTATACGCTTGTCCACCAAAGAACGTAGATTTTAAAAATTGGATCGCTCACGCACTAAACTTCATAGGTATACTTATAGTTGCACAAGTTATCACCAGATACGTTCAAGAGTACGAAATCCATTCTAGAATTGGTAGTGGTGTTTCCATTGGTTGGGGTATAGCAAACAACTATGCAACCATTCTTCTTTTCTCCGCAGGTGGAAGTTTATACCTTGCGTCAAAATCAAAATTTAGTTTACTTTACATTTTGAGTGCTGTTGCTCAATACGTCATTATTGTTATTAGTTGGTCAAGGGGTGCCACCCTCTTTGCCGCCATCATATTACCTCTATATCTTATTGCTTTCTTTGTTGGCGCTCCCAAAAAGAACAGGAAATTTGCGTATACCAGTATGATCATTGTATTTATCGCATTTGTTGTTGCAATAATTCTCTACTGGGACGTAATTATGCAACTGGTAGACGGCGTACTTGCACAAGGCACAGGTGTTAGTGGAAGAGATAAACTCTACCAAGAAGCAATAGACGTATTTATGGAGAATCCAATATTCGGTGCAGGCGTTGGCTTTGACGGTGATTATTATAGACAAGAAACCATGCCCATGTACTGGTTCCACTCCACGCTATTCCAAATTATTGGAAGTACCGGTATTCTTGGCATAATTGCATACGTTTGGTACTACGTTGCAAGATATAGGGTTATGGTTAGAAAGCATTGCTCCTTTAGCGCATTTATGCTAATAGGAATGTTGGGTTTTGAAGGCTACTCTATGATAGACACCGGTACCTTTGTACCACTACCAATCATGTTTATTGTAATTTTGATGACCTTGGTTATAGAATTAGACAATAAGGCACATCCTGAAACGTTCATAGATTACAAGGCCATGTTTAAGAGAAAAAAGTAGTTTATACTTCTAAAAAATAGAGAGTCATTATGACTCTCTATTTTTATTATAAATTTGATTTTCGGTATCCTTTATTTTAGTTTTAGATACCCTTTATTAATTATTATCGTTCAACTTTAATAGTACTACTCCTTGTTTTGCTTCACATATAGGACAGATTTTAAAAGCCTCGTTTGCCGTGGCTTCATACCCACATGCCCCACATTTCCATTTAACCGGCTTTGCCTTTTTATAGAGAGTTCCCGTTCTCATTTGTTCGTATAAATCCTTAAATAGTAGACTATGGCAGTTTTCAACTTGACGAATATTCTTGTAAAGTTCAGCAATATCATCAAAGCCTTCTTCCCTTGC
>JAZSKG010000038.1:0-3430 GCA_045534735.1 Candidatus Stercoripulliclostridium sp. | reverse complement strand
GGTTGATTGGGTATGGTTACGAGGGTATCGTTTTCTATGGTGGAAACGGTAGCCTCTACTTTCTTTTGGGAGCCGTCGTAGTAATGGATTAGGGAGTCGTCATCTGCAGTAACGAATGCGCCCTTATGGTTTATGGTAACGGCAATGGAAAGGTTTACGGTATTGTAGTTTAGGCTGGATTGAGTACCCTCTCTAATGGTGTAGCCCGTTATATTACCCAGTTCGTTAACCGTTCTATCGTAGTAAACCTTAAGGATTTCGTAGTTATTCTTTATAACGTCGGGGGTAAGTAGAAGAGCCTCTAGGTCTATGGGCCTAAAGGAAACGGTAATCTTAAATCCCTTTTCTACCTTATGTTGCTCGTAGTCGTCGGAACCAATGGTGGGAACCTCTATAACGAATTGTCCGTAGAGTCCACTGCTTACAAGTTGATAGACTTCGTTGCCGATTACGAGTACCCTATTGTTGTCAATAACCATATTTCCTTTGTCGTAGGAAAGGAATATGAGTTCTCCTAGAGATTGTCCGTAGGTTAGTTCGTTGGAAGCAAAGGGATCTATGACGCCGGGGTCTGCCTTTTCTATGACGTAAGAGTCTATCTTTTCGCCGTAGTAATGGGTGTTATCGTCGGCAATAACGTATGCGCGATAGAAATAAGTACCTGCATCAGCGTAACCCTCTTGATTACCTGCGCTAAGGTCGTAACCACGCATCTCGTAAACTTTGTACTCTACGCCACCGTCGTTAAGGTCGGTTGCAGAAAGTTGATGCTTTAGGTAATATTCGTGTTCGCCAACGACGAAGGGGATTTCGCCACGAACGAACGCGTGTTGATTAAAGTCGTTACCTATGGCGTAGTGAACGTTATCAATAATTATGTATCCACCACCTTCAAGCATGATTTGTCCGTTTTCGTTTATGGTGTATTCCGATTGTACGGTTACGATGGTGGGCTTAAAGTATTCAACGCCGATTTTGGGTTGTTGCCAAATGGTTTCTTGTAGACCACCGTCTATGTATGCTTCCATGTTGTTTGCAAAGGTAATTTTCTTTGCAGAATCGGTGTAGGTAAATACAAAGGGGTCGTCGGTTCTTAGTTCTAGGGCAACTCTTCTGTGGAAATATCCCTTTACGGGACGCTCGGTAATGGCGTTTTCATCCCACAAGGTGTCGTCCATTTCAAAGGTAACGTCAAATATACGGTTGCCGAATCTATCCTCTACGTAGGTGGGGTTATCAACGGAACGATTACCAATGTTGTAACTAACGAGGGTATAGTTGTCGTATTGTTCCTTGGTCATGATAATACGAACGGTAACGTAAATATCCCTCTTTACCTTAACGTAACTCGTTACGGCAGAGGAAGGTTGTAGTTCGTTTATGTCAAAGGTACAGTTGCCGTCCTCGTCGTGGTATGCAGGGCCGGCAAGAACGTTTACGGTTGCGTAACTTGTAAACTTATCACGGTTGTTCTTGGAGGGTGCTATGGTGGAAGAACCATAGTTTATGAGCATACCTGTATCCTTAGTCGTCCAGTCCACCTTGAGAATGGGGTTACCCGCTTGGTTTGCAGTATATAGAGTGGGCGAGGATACGTTACCTGCGCTATCTACGGTATAAAGGATAAGACCGTATTTACCGGGCATATCAAATACCAGAGGATTTTTAACTCCTTCTTCTAAGGAGTTAGTATATGCACCTAGTTCTTGACGTCTTGCAGTATACTCTTTGCCACCTGCCTTATACGTATAATAACGGGTATTGCCGGGTGCAAAATCGTAGTTGGTGGGGAAATCACTAAATGCAGTATCTACTAAGAATGCGTAAACTTGTTCCTCTGCTACCCCTACTCTATCCATTTCTTCGCTTTCCACGTAGTCAAGTCTCAAAGAACTTGAGGTGGTAAACCAATCTTTGTTCTTTATGGCAAGACCAAGTGACAAAGTGTCGTCAAGTTTGGGAGATTCCGGAGCCCTGTTGTCAACCTTTATGTTTATGGTATATTTGTCAAGGTCGGATTGCATGGAGTTATATGATGGTAACCAGTATTGGTATGCGTTACCATCGGTTTCGGCATATAGGCGAGGAATGATTTGTAGATTTCTTGCATTCGTTACGCCGGCGGTAACTACGAATGATGCAAGCGTACCTTGGTATGCTTGCTCTCTCTCGTCACGGCCACTGTATATTTCACCGGGTGCTTGAGTATCTATGCGTTGTAGATAGGACTTAGCACTGGAATAATTGCTGTTGTAGAAGGTATGCCAGTCTACGCAACTGTAACCTGCTCTACCCATCGCTGCAGCGAAGAAGGGGGAGAAAGTTTGTGCTTGGGATTCTCCTCCGTTGTTGTCTTCAAATTCACTTCTAAAAGTTAAAACGTCACCCTCTTTTACGTACAAGGAATCTAATTCGGATTGGCTATTTGCGTCATAAACGTTACTGATAGTAACGGTAGAACGATTCTTGCCCTCAACTTGCAAAGAAACGCCCCTGGAATTATTTATGGACATAGCGTTAACCACACCCTTTACGTCAATACGAGGATTGGAGAAGAAAACGGTATTATTACCGGAAGTAACTGCCATAGTAACGTTCAAGTGGGAGCCACCGGTGGGATATTGCTGACCACCTATTTCTACGCTAACGTTACGACGAGCGTCGTATCTTGAACCTTTATCTATGGTAACTATGGTTTCCGAATAGGATTCCGGGATCATACCGGAACTACCTATATCGGTAGAAAAGTAGGCGCTAAGGACTATGGTGATATTATCGGAAGCGAGCGATGCACCAAGAGATATATCTACCCAAAAGTCAAATACGGTGGTAATATCGGCGTCAAGAATACCGTAGAATACCGAAGCATTGGGGTTTAGGCTTGCATAGTTAGTGCCACCAGCCATAGTTTCAGCCTTGGTAATAAATTGGAAAGTACCTGCTCCCGACATATTACTAGAACCAAATACGGCAGAACCGCTATCGGTACCTTGAACGTAGAAGTCGTCCAAAGTGGTACGAATCTTGTTTGCGCCATACTGAAGCCCCGTGCCCGATGCGAGCAAGGTAGTAGTGTCGCCAGATAAAGCCTCGGCAACGACGTCGCTGGATGGAGTAACCGTAGAAATGGTTAGGATAGCCATGCAGACGACAAGCAATGCTAAGGCAAAGGTGATGCTCAGTTTCTTGGTTAAACGCATAGTTGAGTTACGCATCTAAGACCTCCGTAGTACGAATGTGACGTTAAAAATGTATGCACGCTCTCGCGTGTACGCATATATATTAACTATTTATTACGCGCGCGTCAACTTAATTCTTTAATTTTTTACTAAAATATAACTAAAATAGACTTTGCTTTTTAGCGACCTACTTAGCAAAGCAAAAAATTTCCTAACTCGTTTACTTCTAGTAAAGTCCTGTCGGAAATTGT
>JAZSKG010000266.1:0-8535 GCA_045534735.1 Candidatus Stercoripulliclostridium sp. | reverse complement strand
AGGTAGATTTTAAAGTTACCCTCCCCCTCTCTATACGCCATAAGTTCAAAGGCCAAGGGTTCACTCGGTATGGTGGACTGAATGCCGTTAACGGTCAACGTATAGTTAATTTTGTAGGCTTTTACCCTTCCTTCTACTGCGTAGAGGTTTAGTAAATCTTGGCTTAGGTCGTTACTTTCGTACCTTGCGACTATGAAGTTTGCCTTAACTTCCTCGCCACCCAGCGCCTTTACAGTATCCTTATTTAGGTTTAGCCCTCTAAACTGGGTTGCGCCCATAAGGTCGCCGTTTATAACCTCTATTTTATAGGTGGCACCTACGCTAAAAGCGTTCATGAAGGATTGATATTTGCCATTATAGAAAGCGTAATAGTCGTTGGAAATTTTCGTTCTATTGGTGGTAGATTCCCCCGTGTAGAAACGGAAAAGGAGGTCGCCGTAAGCCCTATTGGTTTCAGCATAGACGTCGGAGTTTACGGAGTCCTTATATTCGTCAAGTTCCCTACCGATTCTCGCCATGACGTCTTTTACGGAAACGTCGTAACCACTTCCACCGTTACCCGTCATAGTGACGTAGAAACGAGTGTCGGTATGACTTTGATTTTCGGGATCATATTTGCCCTCAAAAAGTTGCCTTATGGCAAGATTTCCCACTCTATCTATTACGAAATAGTAGTAATATCCCCCCTTAGTGAGGCTAAAGGATATCTCCTTTTGGGGATAGAGTTTCTCTATAACGTTGCCAAGTGGCCACTCGGTTATAAGTTCGGATACACCCTCTAGGTTTTCCTCGGTTAAATCCTCCAGTGCTACTTCCGTTCTATAGATTTGAATGGCAGAAAGTCCGGAGCGCGCAGAGGATATGGCGCCGAGGTCGGAGGGATCTTCAAATATAGCCGTGTAGTTAAAGGTGGGTTTACCACTATTATCATAGGATGGGGTTATGGTGCGAGAAGTCATTCCCGGCGCAGAGGAGTCAATGTTTCTTACAAGAGAGGTTGACTTTAGTCTATCGGTTTCGCCGTCAAGGGAACATTCCACGTACAAGGTGCCGTTAAAGTGAACCTCTACGGTAAAGACCTTCTTTTCATAGACTTCCGTTACGTCGCTCCAACTGCTTACGACGAGCCCCAGAGTTTTGGTTGCAACCTCAAACTTATCCACCTTACCCTCGTGTAGAAGGTAGGGAATATCGTCGTCTATTTTGGCTTCGCCCTTTATGGCAAAGACCTGTTCGCTACAATCTACTTCGTAGGCAAAATACACCGAAGTCGTAGATCTTGGCATGGTGATTTGGAGTTTTCTACCCACTTTCCGAGAGGAATATACGTTGGAAATTAGCCCCGTCGTAACGTCGGCGATTTCTATCGCTCCCCCACCACTTCCGACTACGTCGGAATTATCAGCAAACGCAACTACCTCGGCTTTGCCAAAGGGAACAAGGGCCACTAGGCCCACTATTAAAATTACTAGAGAGCAAAGCGCCACTAGGCACCCTGCTCTCCTTTTGAGTTTTAGTATCTCCATCTGCGTTTCTTTTCAATGATTTCTTGTTCAACCCTCTTACGGAATACGTGTTCTTTTCCGTCAAGGTCTTCATTCCACTTGTATGCATTTCTTGCATCGTTAGGTATGCGTTTACGTCTTCTAATCGGTAGTGCTATGAGTGCAAAGATGCCACCTATGACTATCATACCTACGACTGCGCCCACTATGATTATCCAGTATGGGAAGTCGTTCTTGTAGAATACGATTTCGCCCGAACTATCTGCGTAGAAGGTTACGTAGTCGCCCTCACGAGTAATTATGACGTTTTCTAGGTTACCCATACCTTCTACCGTCAAATTCTTAGCGTCGCGATATTCTTCGGGAATGAGAACGTAGAACTTAACTTTGCTATCAAGTACGGTATTTAATCCGTTTTCCTTAATGTTTATAACTTGAACGGTGGCCTTTTGTCCCAACATTTGGGTGAAGAAGTTGGTGTTATCTACGGTGTCGTAAACCTCGTTGAAGTTTACCGTTATATTGGTACCAAAGCCTTCGGGCGAGGTAATATAGGAACCGGTGTTTACGTCGGTTATTACCTTAGAGGTAATCTTGGTTGCTAGGTTATAGATGGGATCGCGAAGTACGTAATTACCCTTATGTAGTCCTTTAATTTCGCAAGAGATTATCTCTACGGAGTGAACGCCTACGTTGGTCTTACTATCTTTGGTGCGAGCAGTTATCAAAACGTCTGCGTCGTCGTTGTTCATAACGCCCTTGAGTTCGCCGGTAACCTGAATATATGGTAGACCGTCGTAACTCTTAGAGTAAGCGACAAGATTTTCCACGCTTATTTCTTTGGGGTTGATGCGGAAGGTTGCGCTTCTCGTTGAAGCGAAGTAGTTTTCGTCATCTATGGTAACCCTCATGGTATAGGTACCTGCATTGGTGGGCATACCTGCGTAGCCGGGGAAGTCAATAACGTATCCTACGCCTGCAGGGGTGGTGGAAACGAGGGGCATGGTTACGGAGCCGTATACTTGTTTAGATAGGCTATTTACGTCAAACTCAATGCTATCCACGTATGCTTTACCTACGTTGTACTCTACGGTAGCGTAATCGGGGTCAATGTAGTAATCGTTGTGAACCATGTGAACGGTTACGGTGTAGTTACCTATAACGGAGGGAAGTAGGAAGTTGGAAACTCCGGTATCCAAGTTCTTATACTCATAGGTGATAAGTGCGTTAATGGCGTCTATATCGCTGAGGTCTGTGTAAACGAGTGAATCGGAGATAACCTTAGCCTCTGCCTTATAGACGTTACCGTAGTTTGCGTTATATGCGCTAACGTTAATGCCCTCGCGATAGAAAGCAACTCTCAAGGGTTTCTTTTCTACGGATACGGAGTAAAGGATTTCGCCTCTATAATTCTTCTCATCAATTCTTGCGGTAAAGAGGTAGTTACCAACCTTTTGAATGGTACCACGGATACTTTCAAACTCGTTGTTATCAACCTTTAGACCTTGAGGAGTGGTTTGGAATACGGGGCTTACGAGGCTTTCTCCGTATACGAACTTATTTGCGCTAACCGATATGGTTGCGTATGCTTTTACTATCTCTACCGAGGTAGTAAAGGTATAGGTTTCATAGTTCAAGGAGTCGTTGGGAGTAAATATAACTCTTACGCCCTCGTATACGCCTACGTCGCCAAGAACCTTATCGCGATCTAGATATGAGAATGAGCCTTGAACGCCGTTCTTACCTACGACGTATACTACGCTACCACCCTCTATAGCGCCGTTATTTAGTGCTTGACCATAGGTAATGGGAGCAAAGGTGGGAGCGATTGAAGTGGGCTTACCACCCAGATCGGTGCCGATTTCTATTGCGCGCGCTTTATATATAGTGAAGTTTGCAACGGTGGAGCCCTCGTAGTTATTATCTATAACGGTTACCGTTACTTGATAGGTACCTGCATTTATGGCGTCTACGTAGTTTATGTTACCTTGTCTAAAGGAGTAGGTAACCATAATGTCCTCTTTGAGGATGATATCGGGGTACAAGGGAGCGCCGGTATAAACCTTTTCAAGAGAACTGAACTCTACGCTTAGTGAGGCTTTTTCAATAATGATATTAACTTCAATGTTGCACTTAGCATAGTTTACGTTACTTGGGGTAAATATCATATTTACCGTTCTGGAGCCCACGCTCAAGGTATTTAGTTCGGGATATTCAAAGGAGAAGGTGCCGTCAACCTTATCGCCACTTAGGGTTTCCACTTCGCCACCCATGATGCGTGAGTTCTTAAGGGGAGTGCCGTACTTAATGGCGCCCACTGCCGGCACGATGGTAACCATAGTGCTTGCAGGGTCAATGGTTAGGTTGGTAGTAGCAGAACCTCTCATATTGGGATGGTTTACGATATTTACTACAACTCTATAACTACCTACGTTAACGGGTTTTTCGGTGGTACCGACGTTGCCACCCATTGGGTAGTAGGAAATTTGAACGTATTCCTTGCCGATATTGTTGGAAATTATGGGTTGGATATCAACGGGAATTGAGGGGTTATAGGAGAAGAAGTAGCCGTTTTCCAAACTTATGGTTGCTTCTTTCTTGTAGATAACGTAGTCAAAGGTTGCCGTTCCCTCGTAGTAAGGATTGCCCACGACGCTTACCTTAATCTTATATTCACCTGCATCGGTGGGAGGTAGAGTGCCGTAGGAATATGAGCCGTCAGAGGAGAAGTAGGTGTAGGTAATGGTCTTAGCATCCACCTCTATGCCACCAAACTCTGCCTTGGGAGATACGCTATCTGCATAGATAGTACCTTCACTTACCTCAACCTTATCTTGGGTGATGCCCTTTAGTAGATAAAGTTCAATGGAGTCGCTTAGGTCTTTCTTATTGATGGTGTAGGTAAAGGTATATGAACCCACGTGAGAGCCACTTAGTTCGGTGCCGTTTTCCCCTATCACGTCTTCCATAATCTCTATGGTTATGGTATATACGCCTGCTTCATAAATCTCGGAAACCTCTTTGCCGTTAAGAAGTATCTTCTTAAATACGAGGTCGTCGGGAGTTATGGTGTAGTCGGAGTCAACGACGTCAATACCAAAGTCTTGCATGGTAACAACCTTGCCGTCAAAGAATTTACTCTCGTTTGCGTTCTTGAACTCGTCAACAATGCGTTTTACGAATACGGGGAAGGTTTGAGTTTTGGTTACGTAGTTGGGGTGTCTTATGGTTATGGTTACTTCCATACCCTCCAAATATCTGCCCAAATCGCTTTGGGTAGCAACGTAATCGGGGTGAGATGCAACCAAGGTGAGTTCGTACTCGGTGGATAATACTTCGTATACCTTTTCTTGCTCCGGGGTAAGGGTGCTGAGGCCTGCAAGGTATGCGTTAAATACTCTTACGACGGGAGTTGCGCTACTTAAGGTTTGACCTTCGTAGAGAATTACGTAACTGTCGTCGCTAAATATCATTTCCGCACTTTGGACCTTATTTGCCTCGGGAATGGTAATCAATATGCTCTTTTCGTTGTAAACGTCGTAGTTATTTACGCCGTCGGTGGTGCCGGTGGGAGTGAATATGAATTCTGCTTGCTCCCCTACCTTAATGATTTGGTCGGGGTTAGCCCATCTTACGGTACCTTGAACGTTAGGATTAATGATGCTTACTTCGTAACTTGAAAGAGGTGCGCCGTAAATAACGTCGGCACCTGCCTTTTGGGTTACGCGAACGTCGCCAAGAGTAAAGAGAGGTGCGCTATCCAATAAGGGGTCTTTACCCACGACTTTAACGTAGGCTGTAAAGATGGGAGAAGCAACGTTATTAACGTCTTCGCTGGGCAAGAATTGTACTTCTATGGGCCTCATATTAGCCTTATCCATAGTGGTGCAGTAATCTTCCAGAATACTAAATCTACCTTGTATAAGTTTGCCGTTTGAACTTAGATATGCGCCACCCGTGTTGGAAATAATGTAACTATTGTCCAAAGTATCGCCCTTATTTATGGGTTTAAAGGTGGGAGCGACGATATCTAAGTCGTATTCGGGGTTAACGTAAAGGAGAACGTTATTTAGGAAGCCCGTATAGTTTACGTCGTTAAGGGTAACCGATACGGAATAAGGAAGTATGGTACCCATGCCACCGGACTTAACGTTGACGGGGAGTCTTGCAGCGCCGTCGTAGATTACGGAGAAGGTAATCTTATCGCCATAGGGAACTTCGCCCACCAAAATGGGAGTGATGCCTATGCCCTCTTTAGTGAACTCATAGTTGAAGATAAAGTTGTTGCCGTCAAACTCGGGTTCGTCGCTAAAGTAGATTTGGTCGGTTATATCCTTTTTAATGATATTTACGTCTATGGTGGTTTCTAGGTTGTTAAAGTTTTTATTTTCGGGGTAGAATACGATAGTTACGTTGTGAACGCCTACGCGATAGGTGCTTAGGTCGGTAACAATCTTCCATTCGCCCAGTATCTTCTTAACGCTGACGCCACCCAGCATAAATTGAACGTCGCTTTCGCCGTTTTCGCCACCGTCGTAGTAATCCAAAGGTATTAGAGATGCGTCGTCGTTAAATACTACGTTTCCGTTGTGGTAACTTTCAAGAACGGTGGGTAGTATTCTTACGCTTAGGTCGCCCTTATAGATATGATACTTGGTGTATGCAACGCCAATATAGTTATCCTCTTTTAGTTCTACTTTTACGTCGTAGTCGCCTACGTTCGTGGGAGCCACGGTGGTATAAGCCTCGTCGCCCTCACCGATTAGTTTATAGGACAACTCGTAGTCGTACTCAAGTTTTAGGCTCAAGGGGTTAATGAGAGTATTATAGGTTGAGGTGTAGTTTTCGTTAACCATAACTACTACGTTAGCCTTGTTTATAACTAGGGTTAGTTCATCTTCAAAGATAAATCCACGGTGGTCAAAACGGAATTTTACTTCGTAAGTACCTGCCTCTTGGGGCATTATGGTAACGAACTCGCCGAATAGGTCTTTATAGTAAACCACGTACTTAACGTTGGGGTGAGTGGTGGGAATTCCGTTAATGGTTATATCCTCGTAAACGGGGGTTATGGGTGTTGCGCCACCGTCTTTAATTTCCCTATAGGTTTGGGTTAGGTTTGCGTATCCACTAAGTGCGGGAGCAATGGAGTAACCTACCGTTGCTTCCATTGTGAAGTTATCGTTTATGAGTTCAACCTCTACGGTATATCTACCAATGTCGGAGGGAACGGAGGTGAGAGGATTACCTTGGTAATCATTGTAGGAGATATTATACTCAAAGAGAGAGGTATCGGTGCCCCCAACGTCTACTTCTACTTGGGGTACGAAGGGTTGAACGAGTGCCGTATATTTTACTACGTCGGAAGTATTGGTTAGGGTTCCCCTTGCCTTATTGATAACCATGGTAAAGGTATAGTCAACCGTGTAGTTATCTGCTTCCATAACTACTTGAACGAGGCTTTCACCTGCATTCTTGTGGTCGCCCTGATAGTTTACCATTAGGTTTAGGGGCTCGTTTGCAAGGTAGTTTAGGCTTACGTTTACCGTTTGGTCGGTATTGTTAAAGGTAAATTCAACCTTGCCCTCTTCGTTCATGCCCTCTACCACTACGTACTCGGATAGGTCAAGTTTTGCTACCATCAGGTAGTAATTCATACTAAATGCGTGGTAGTTTTGGTACTCGCCTTTCATGGAATCCAAGGGAGTAAATACCAATTTGGTATTAATGGTGCCGTCTACGTTAACGGGAGGAGTATAGTCGTCGCTTTCAAATACGACGTTACCTGCGCCGTCCTTTCTTACGTAGTAAACCTTTAGGGTACCTCTTACGTACTTGGTGTCGTTGCCGGTGGGTTCGTTTACGAGGGTTACGGTGCCAAAGTCAACTTGGTTTACGTTGTCGCCGTAGTAAATAACCTTTTGCTCCATCACGCCCTTTACGTACAAAGTGCCCTTTATGACTGCGCAGTCGTATATGGTACTACCCTTAAAGTTTCTTTCGGACTCTAAAATTTCTGCAACTACCTTATATCTTCCTATGGGGGTAGATGCGTTAATGCTACTTAAACGAACGTAGGTGGTAGCATTACCTTGGCTATCGGTGTATTCGTAAAGTGATTCGCCCTCTTTAAGGGTTTCGCCTTGGGTATAGGTACGCAAGAAGAAGAATTGAGGAACGAGGTCGCTTGCACCACTTACGCCGTCTGCAGTAATGGTTACCGAGGGGTTAACGTAGTTATTGCCGTAAACGTACATAACTGCAAGATACTTGGAGCCCTCGCTTTCGCCAAGGTCGTAAACGGGGTCTACGTAATCGGTCGTAAAACTAATGGAAACTTCTTTCTTATTTACGTAAAGAGGAATATCCACGTTTTCAAGTGGTAGATATTTATCAAGAAGTACATCACTTGGTGTAAAGTTACATTTTACTAGGTTATCGCCACCTTGAGGCTTATAGGTAGGCTCAAGTATGGTCATTGTGTAAAGTTTATTGGTGCCGTCAAGGAAGTTAAATCCGTGTGCGTCAATGGTACCTTCAAACTTTGCGTTTGAATCTTGGCTATTGCCGTCGCCTATGGCTTGACCGTAAGTGATATCGGAAAGTTTAAATTGGGAGAAGTCTGCTTGAGCGCGAACGACGTAGATACTCAATTGGAATTCTACGTTACGGAAGTTGTAGTCGGGCACGAATTCACCCTCTACTAGGCTACCTGCTTGCCAAATCATGTTTATTTCGTATGAAACTATTCTGCCCTCTGCGTTATAACTAACGGGGAGTATGAGTTCGCCGGAGGCATTTCTTGGTAGTTCCACAACGGCGCCGGAAGTACTATGCAAACGATTTACGTATTCCTCTTCACTTTCAAATACGAACCTGGAGGCAACCGTAACGGGGAGATTTGCGCCACGGGGGGTAAACTTAGCAGAGCCTTGGTTACCGAGTATAACGTCGCGCATACTAGTTAAAGTTTGACCATACTCAAGGTGACCGCCTTGCCCCCTATTGTTGCCGTCAAGTTCAATTATGT
>JAZSKG010000119.1:0-1835 GCA_045534735.1 Candidatus Stercoripulliclostridium sp. | reverse complement strand
CACTACGAAACTTGTTTTATTACACGCACTCTTTACTTTGCGTTCACGTTTTACTGCTCTTTATAGCGATAACTCACTTGCAATAGTAGCAGTTATTACTCCAAACTCGGTAGAGCGCCAAAAAGTATACTCCATAGGTGGAATAGCCATAGGGCTTCTTCGTTCCATATTTAGAATCATATTCCCGGTTATGATAGTTTTAACCGGTGGATATTTGGACATTCGCTCCTATCAAATCTTTATACCCGTTCTTTCTGCAATAAGTTGCGCCGCAGGTTTCCTATTTATACAAGTTAAAGAGAGAGTTGCAGAAAACTTTGAAACCAAGCCCAAAGTAAAATTTAGCGAGGCGGCAGGCAAGTTACTTAAGAATAAATATTTTTGGATAATAAATATTTGCGCCATATTTGAAGGCTGGAATGCTTATGCTGACGGCGTTATGAATTACTTCCTAATTTACAACCTAAGACTGGAATGGATTAGTGGAATAATTGGTATAGTAGGCATAACTTCGGTAATAGGGAATTTAGCCACTCCCGTACTTATCAGAAAGTTTGAAAAACGCACGATTCTACTTATCGTACGTGCAACTTGGATAGTTGTAACGGCCGGATATTTACTTGCAATTAAGTTTGATAGCGTGGCACTTCTAATACTATTTGTTTTCATAAGAAGTGCGCTAACGGCTTGCTCAAATGGTATTTCCAGGAGCCTAAACGCAGATATTCTAGACTATCATCAATGGAAGACCGGCGAAAGAGCAGACAATATGGTTACCATGTTTGGTTGGTTTACAACTCCTCTTACTACAACCATAGGATTAATTATTCCCATGTTCTTTGAAAAGGTTGGCTTCACCTCTGACTGGGACGTAATGTTTGATAGTGGCATATTCCAAAACGTTACCACTATATACGTAATAGTTGCCGTTATTGCTCTTACTTGTTCTACCATACCTTATATATTCTATAACCTTACTCGCGCAGAGCACGCAAAGTGTGTTAAGGAAATCCGAGAAAGAGTGGAGGCAGAAAGGAGGGCTCTTGACGGAGAAGGGGAATTAGCCCTTGCCGTTGCGGGGGCAGACGACTCTAGTACGTTAATAGAGGAAACTCAAGAACTAGAAATAGTGGAAGCAGAGCGCGTGGAGGTGGAAGATGAAAAATAGAACTAAGAGAATGGTAGCACTTATTAGCATACTTGCACTTGCTTGCACGTTTACTTTTGTACTTGCTGGATGTAATAATACGTGGGAAAACAACATTGAGTACGTTGTAGAGGATAACGGCGAGATTACCATAGTAGGATATACGGATAGTACTTTAATTCACGAAATAGAAATTCCCGATGAAATTGATGGCTATCCGGTTACAAAAATTGGTGCTCAAGGCGTAGTAAACGCAGAAAACCTTTATACAATAAAGATAGGCAAGAACGTTAAAGAAATAGACACTTGGGGGTTTACCAATTTGCATGGCTTAGGCGCAGATGAATATGGTAAAGAGGGAAAGGGCTTTGTTGTTGATCCCGAAAACCCTTATTTTAAGTCGGTTGACGGCGTTTTATTCAATAAGGATATGACAGAGTTAATATATTATCCCATAAGAAAAGGCGCAGATATTGATAACAAAATGAACGTGGAAAGTTATGCAACTTACGCAATACCCGAAGGAGTAAAGAGGATTAGGGGGAAGGCATTCTATCATTGTTATTACTTAAGGGAAGTTACCATACCTTCAACGGTAGAGTACATTGGAGAAATGGCGTTCTTTAAATGTAACGAGATGTCGGCACCCGTATTGCCGGAGGGTCTTAAGACTATCGGCAAGAAGTCG
>JAZSKG010000286.1:0-5977 GCA_045534735.1 Candidatus Stercoripulliclostridium sp. | reverse complement strand
CATTGACTTGGAACGAAATGTTCCGTATAATGCTATAGTATGTTATATACAAGATACTACTAGTAAGGAGTAATTATGATGAAGAGGAAAATTCTTTTACTGGTTGTTGTAGTGCTAATCGCCATATTATCTACTTCTGTTTTGTTTGCTTGTGGTGAGGAAGATAGTAATGATACTAACGTAAACACCGATGGCAATACGAATGGTAATGGTAACGACAACACAAACGATAACACGGGAGATTCTTCCCAAGTTGGAAATGAAAACGAGAATATTTGGGCACAAATCATTAGTATTCAAGGTGGAAAGATAGATGGTCTAAACGCATATTTGGAAGTTGCACCAACCATTACCGACGTTGATCTTTCTGGTATGTTAACTGTTTCCTTAAACTCCAGTTGGCAACTTTACGCCGATAAGATGGGACAAGTTAATATTCCCACAAAGATTGCTTCTATCCCATTTGACGGTGAAAATATTTACTACATAGTAGTAAACTCTCCGGATGGAACGGTAAATAGAACTTACACCTTAACCATTTTTAAGAATTTCTACACCAACGTTTATTTGGTTGCAAACAATCAAGTTGTAAAAACTTTGGAAAACGTTGCATCTCACACTAACGTTGAGTTGAATGCACCAAGTGAAATAGATGGCTACTATCTAACTTGGGATATGACCACTTACTACGTAAACGAGGCTAACAAGCGCATTGAGGCAAGTGCCGTTACTCCCAAAACTTACACCGTAACCATGTACACCGATGGTGGCGTTTTAAGCGTAGAAAACACTAAGGCTGTTGCTTACAACTCAGAATATTCCCTTCCCGTACCTACTAAAAAGGGTTATACCTTTAAGGGCTGGTCATATAATGATGAGTTAGTTACCAATGCAAGTGGTGTTGCTACTTCAAAGTACAATCATTTTGAAAACCTAACTTATACTGCAGTATGGGAGATTAACTACTATACTCTAAGCGTTACCTCTGACGACACCTCTATGGGTACAGTAAACGAAGTTTCCGGTGAAAAGGCATACGGCTCAAGGGTTACTCTTGTTGCAACTCGCAATTATCCTTACTCTTTTGATGGTTGGTATCTTGATGGAGAAAGGGTAAGTGAGGATATTTCTTACACCATAACCATAGACGACTCCGATGCTACTTACGTTGCAAAGTTTACAATATATAGGCTTACAACTGAAAGTGATCTTGCAGGAGTATGTTTCTATTATCCTCAATATACGGATGAAAGAATTCAGTCCGGTTCAGAAATCACCTTCCACATGAGCACGAACCCGGGATATACTTGGCTAGGTTGGTATAATGGAGATACCTTACTCTCTTTAGATAGAGATTATACTTTTACAATGCCCAAAGAAAGCCTTACTCTTACTGCAAAACATATTGCTTGCCCCGTAACTTTGGAAAGAAATATGGTTGAAGCAGGTAGTGTATACGGCATAGAGGGTGCAACTGCTTTAGACGAAGAAACAACCATAACTGCAGTAAGCAACGTTGGATACGTTTTCACCGGCTGGTATGAGGGCACTACAAAGGTTAGCGATACTTTAACTTATACTTTCACTATGGGAACGGAAGTTAAGACCTATACTGCAAAATGGGAAGTATGCTCCTCACATAACGTTGTAAATTGCGCATGCACTAAGTGTGGTTATAAGGAACATTCTGGCGAAATAGTAAACGGAGTATGTATTGGTTGTAACGAACAAGCATACGTTCGCAATGATAGCACTGTTATATTTGGTACCTACCCACAAAGCCTAGTATCTACTAATGCTTTAAATAACACGCTAACAAATATGGCAGGGGATTTACCCACGGCAACCGATAGCGCAGATTGGATTTCTTACGGTTACTATATTGAAGGCGCAGAAAGCAATTTCATGTGGTATATAGACAAAGAATATGAGGGTGAAAAGTACCGTGGCGTATACTTTACCCAATATCGCCCGGTTAGCACGATAGATGTGCCAGACGAGGAAAGATATGCTAACCAATATAGAAATGGTTATAGCGTTAATGAGATATACTGGTTTAAGTACGAACCCATAAAGTGGAGAATACTAGAAGAAAAAGATG
Source organism: Candidatus Stercoripulliclostridium sp. (assembly GCA_045534735.1). Classification (GTDB taxonomy): domain Bacteria; phylum Bacillota; class Clostridia; order Christensenellales; family DTU072; genus Stercoripulliclostridium_A. The sequence goes on along the minus strand of JAZSKG010000286.1, from coordinate 3,876 downwards.
GCAAAGCATTAATTCTTGCTGACCTTGTACTAGATTCACAAAACTTTGCTACTTCAATGGACAATCGCACGGAAGGGCTTACTACCATATATGCCTGCAACTGGGAATACAGCGTAATTAGAAGTTGGCTAAACGAAACCTTCTATGATCTTGCTTTTAATTCTTTGGAAAAAGCCATCATTCAAGAAACAGAATTAGACAACAAGACGACTGCATCTGGTGGTACCAACAACAACTCTGCATACGTTCAAAACAACACTACCGATAAAATATTCTTACTTTCACATAATGACGTTACCAATGGCGACTATGGATTTAGTTGGTCATACGAGACTTTGGATACGTTAAGAAAGGCAAAGGCAAGTGATTATGCAAATGCACAAGGCGTATACTCAAAGGCTGATTCAAGTAACCAATATTACGCATCTTGGATGACTCGTTCACCCAATGATAAAAAATACCTAAGCGTAGTTTATGAAGACGGTCGCATAGTAACTTCTTTTGAGTCTGTTGTTTCTACGGCTAAGGGAATACGTCCTGCTATAACTATTAAACTCTAATCTAATTTTATAAAACAAAACTAAGCCTTGCCGATTTTGGCAAGGCTTTTTATTTTACATAGGCAATTACGTCAACAAAATTAAATTCTTGTGTATAATCCTTTCATTTGACGTCCATAATCAAAGCAACAACAAAGCGGAGGTTATTATGAAAGTCAAATTTAATTCCCAAAAAATTAAGGCGTTCTTTAAAAAGAATATGTATTATATGATTATGGGTGTATGCGTGCTAGCAATAGGAGCAATGATTACCGTTGCCGTAGTAGTAGGGGATAATAGTAAAGTGGATACCACTCCCAACCAAAACGTTACTCCCGACGTGAACGTTCCCACACCCGACGTGGATACCCCGGTTATCACCCCACCCGATACCAATATTCCCGATGAAGACGTTGTAGTAGAGCCCACTCCCATAGTGTTTGGAATGCCCATAGAAAGTGGTACTATCATTAAAGATTATACAATGGATACTCTAGTATGGTCCTCAACCTTAAAGCAATACCAAGTTCACGGTGGAATAGATTATGCTGGAGAGGAAAACACGAACGTACTATGCGTTTACGACGGCACCGTTAAAAGTGTAACTTACGATGCTCTAAACGGCCACAAAGTAACCGTAGACCACGGCGCAGGACTAATTAGCGAATATAGTTCACTTTCCGAGCCCGTTGTAGCCGAAGGTCAAAAGGTATATAAGGGTACGAAACTAGCCACCATTTCCACCTCGGCGACCAAGGAAATGACCGACGGCGCACACGTACACTTTTCAGTAAAACTTAATGGAGAAGTTGCAAATCCTTACGATTATTTCGCAGAAGGCGATAAATAGCGATATTTACCCATTAAACCCAACGAAAGTTGGGTTTTTTCTTTTATTTTACTGTATATTTGCTGTTTTAATTTAATAGATTTTTAATGCCATTATTGTTGAATAGTGATAAAATGATATTATTAAAATATTTAGAGGGCACAATGCTACGCTTAATTAACGTAAAAAAGACTTATGCAGAAAAAACCGATAGTGCTGTAAACGCACTAAAAGGTATTAATCTTTCATTTAGAGAGTGTGAATTCGTCTCTATTTTGGGACAATCGGGTTGTGGTAAAACTACCTTGCTAAACATAATAGGTGGCCTTGATCGTTATACCGATGGCGACTTGATAATAAACGGCAAGTCTACTTTGGACTATAAAGATCGCGACTGGGATACCTACCGCAATCACTCCATAGGTTTTGTTTTCCAAAGTTACAACCTTATTCCCCACCAAACGATTTTAGAAAACGTTGAACTTTCCATGACGTTAGGTGGCGTGCCTAAGGCAGAACGACGCAGACGCGCAAAAGAAGCCCTTATTGCAGTTGGGCTAGAAGAGAAAATAGGTAAGAGACCCAACGAACTTAGTGGTGGTCAAATGCAACGTGTTTCCATTGCGCGCGCCATTGCTTCGGAGCCAGATATTGTTCTTGCAGATGAGCCGACGGGTGCTTTGGATACGGAAACAAGCAAGAGCGTTATGGACCTATTAAAGGAGATTTCTAAGACTAAACTTGTAATTATGGTTACCCATAATCCCGAACTTGCGAACGAATACTCCGATCGTATAATAAAGATGCTAGATGGCGTTGTAATAGAGGACACTAATCCATACGAGCCGGAAGAGGTTGTAGTTGCTCCATTAAGCGAGGAGCCCACCCCGGTGGTAGAAAATGGTGCAAAAGAAGAAGCCATAGAAGAAAGCACAACCCTTCCCGAGAAAGTAAAGAAAGTTACCTACAAAAAAAAGAATTCTTCCATGAGTTTCCTTACGGCACTAAGGCTTTCGGGCAAGAACCTAATTTCCAAGTACAAGCGCACGATTATTACTTCCTTTGCAGCAAGTATAGGTATTATAGGTATAGCGGTAATTCTTTCCGTTAGTTCCGGTATGCAAGCGTACATAGACCAAACCATGCTTGATAGCGCCTCTTTTAACTACGTTGCCATTAGTTCTACTACGACGAACATAAACTTTGGGGCAAACTCTACGGATAATCTTGTGGAATATCCCGAAAACACCACGGGCATAACTCCATACGTGCCCGTTGTGGCAGAAGTTAAGAAACAAAAATTGGACAATGAATTCATTTCCTATTTGGAAAGCATCTGTAAGCCGGATGGCGCACCGTCTAAGGTAATTGATATCGCCTACACTTACGACGTTACTCTTAATATTTTAACCATGAAAGGGGGCGTGCCCGTTCAAGTAAAATCTTCTGCATGGGATGAATGTTTAAGTAACGTAGACTATTTAAATCAATATTACACCGTTCTTGCAAGAATGGACGGAAGCACCAACGTCGTGCCCGGTGAAGTGGGTGAAGTAGCCTTGGTTGTTGATAAATACAATCGTTTGTCAACTACAACTTTAGATTCACTTGGCATTTCCTACAATGCGGAAACACTAGCCGAAATTAGTTATACGGAACTCGTTGGCAAGGAATTCCGTATCGTATACAACGATGGTTGGTATACTCAAGATCCAAATGGTTGGTACAAAGATGCAAACATAACAAACTACCAATCAGCCTACGAAAATCCTAATGGTGTGACCGTTAAAATCACAAGTATCCTTAGGGAGAAAAAGGATGCACCATCTTCATGGCTTTCAAGTGGTATAGTATATTCCCCAAAACTGACGAAAGCCGTTTTGGAAGCAAACAAAACCTCCAAAGTTGTCACTGCGCAACTTGCATCTACCGACGTCAACGTTACGACCGGGCTTGTCTTTGATGCCGGTCAAGGTGGAGCATTTGGTGGAATGTTCGGTGGGGGAAGCGAAACCTATGATAGTATGCTTGAAAAGTTGGGCTATAAAGAAACGCCTACTAATATTATGGTATATCCCATTGACGTAAACAGTAGGGAAGAAATCATACAAAAGTTGGATGAATGGAACGATCTTAAGAAAGATACCGATGCCGTTGTTGAGTACATAGATATGTCTAATCTCGTTACCTCCATTCTTGGTAGGATTGTTGAAATTATTACCTACGTCCTAATGGCATTCTCCATAATATCATTAGTAATTTCATCCATAATGATAGCAATAATAATTTACGCATCCGTAATAGAAAGAACCAAAGAAATAGGAGTGCTTCGCTCTATGGGTGCTAGAAAGAAGGACGTTTCTCGCGTGTTCCAAGCAGAAGCAGTAATCCTTGGCGTAACCAGTGGTACCGTCGCAATACTCGTTACCCTAATAGTAAACGTTATAATAAACGCTGTCCTCAAAGACCTCGTCGGTGTTTCCACCATCGCCTCCTTGTCCGTTGGTA
>JAZSKG010000022.1:0-7079 GCA_045534735.1 Candidatus Stercoripulliclostridium sp. | reverse complement strand
CCTCCTACGCACATCGGCCTTTTAGTCAAATAAGAAACTAACTATTATCTTCAACTGCTCTTCTACGGCAACCATACTGGGTGCGCCTTTAGAAGTACGCTTATTTAGACAGGTAGACATATCTATTGCTTCATATAGATCTTCTTCAAAAAGGTCACTTGCTACTTTATAATCTTCTAAACTGAGTTGATTGAGTGTTAAGCCCTTGCTTATGCAAAGAGAAACTAGGTTGCCACTTACCTTATATGCCTCTCTAAAGGGCATTCCCTTCTTAACCAAATAATCGGCAAGATCGGTTGCGTTAATAAATCCTTTTTCTGCAGCCTTTGCCATATTGTCTTTTAGTACCACCATGGTCTTGAGCATGGGTGCAAAAACGTTAAGGCACTTGAGTGCAGTTTCTACACTATCAAATATAGCCTCTTTATCCTCTTGCATATCCTTATTGTATGCTAGTGGTAGTCCCTTTAGTAAGGTTAGAAGAGTAATTAGATTACCATATGCCCTACCGGTCTTACCCCTAACAAGTTCAGCAATATCAGGGTTCTTCTTTTGTGGCATTATGGAAGATCCGGTTGAATATGCGTCGTCTAGTTCTATAAACTTAAACTCCCAAGAACTCCACAAAATTATCTCTTCCGAAAATCTGGAAAGGTGCATCATAATTAGTGCAATATTGCTTGCCAATTCAACGCAAAAATCCCTATCCGAAACACCGTCCATACTATTAAATACCGGAGCCGTGAAGCCTAAGGCATTTGCAGTAAAGTCACGGTCTATATTGTAAGTGGTGCCAGCCAAAGCACAACTTCCAAGGGGGCTAAAGTTTAGTCTTTTCTTGGTATCTAGTAGCCTATCATAGTCGCGCATTAGCATGGAAGCATATGCTAAAAGATGGTGTGCAAACGTTACCGGTTGTGCTCTTTGTAGGTGTGTATAACCCGGCATAACTACATCCACGTTTTCACTTGCAATTTCATAAATAGCGCCGATTAGGTTCTTAACACTCGTGGTTAGGGAGTCTATTTTATCCCTTAAGTACAACCTTACGTCAACTGCTACTTGATCGTTACGGCTTCTTGCCGTATGCAGTTTTTTGCCGGCTTTAGGGTAACGCTTAGTTAACTCACCTTCTATGAACATGTGAATATCTTCTGCGTTTTCATCAATCGCTAGCGATCCGTTTTCTATTTCTAAGAGAATGTCAACTAAGCCTTTTTTTATTTCCAAGAAATCACATTCTTCTATGATTCCTTGTTTAAAAAGCATCTCAGCATGAGCAAGACTCCCTTTGATGTCTTGCTTGTACATAAGGGAGTCTACTTTTATAGAGGAATTAAATTCATTTACTAGTGCATCTAGTTCTTTTTGGAACCTCGCACCCCATAGGTTTTGAGCCATGTTCTATCTATTTTCTCCGTTCTTTTTATCCATTAATGCCTTAACGGTTAGAGGTAGACCGAAAAGATTTATGAAGCCTTCACTATCCTTTTGGTTATAAACTTCATCTTCATCAAAGGTTGCAAACTCGGGGTTATATAGTGAATACTTAGACGTTGTTCCTGCGTTAATGATGTTACCCTTGTAAAGTTTAAGTTTAACGTCACCGGTTACGTTTTCTTGGGTCTTGTCTACAAATGCAGTTAATGCTTCACGCAAGGGAGTAAACCACTTTCCAAAGTATACTAATTCACCGAATTGTTGTGCAACGAGTGCTTTGTAGTGAGAAGTATCTCTGTCCAAACACAAGGTTTCCAAAACTTCGTGTGCACGATATAGAATAGTGCCACCGGGAGTTTCATAAACACCACGGGACTTCATGCCAACCAAACGGTTTTCACAAATATCTGCTAGACCAATACCATTTTCCCCACCTAGTTTGTTTAGTTTTTCAACCAGTGCAACGGGACTTAATTTTTCACCGTCAACAGCAACCGGAATACCCTTTTCAAAACTAATAGTTACGTAAGTGGGCTTGTCGGGTGCCATAAAGGGGGATACGCCCATTTCTAGGAAACCTTCCTTATCATACATAGGCTCGTTTGAGGGATCTTCTAGATCTAAGCCCTCGTGTGAAAGGTGCCACAAGTTCTTATCTTTAGAATAGTTGGTTTCACGATTAATTTTTAGAGGTATATTATGTGCTTCTGCGTAAGAAATTTCTTCTTCACGTGACTTTATGTCCCAAATTCTCCAAGGAGCGATAATCTTCATGCCGGGTGCAAATGCTTTAATAGCAAGTTCAAAACGAACTTGATCGTTGCCCTTACCCGTACAACCATGGCAGATAGCATCTGCGCCTTCTTTCAAAGCGATATCAACTATTGCTTTAGCAATAATAGGACGAGCAAATGCAGTACCTAGGAGATAGTCACCTTCATATTTTGCGCCTGCCTGCATGGTGGGGTATACGTAGTTTTTAATGAACTCTTCCTTTAGATCGCATACGTATAGTTTGCTTGCACCGGTTGCAATAGCCTTTTCTTCCAAGCCTTCTAGTTCCGTACCTTGACCAACGTCACCGGAAACAGCAATAATTTCGGGATTGTCGTAGTTTTCCTTAAGCCAAGGAATAATAATGGATGTATCAAGACCGCCTGAATAGGCAAGAACAATTTTGTTTATCTTTTTGGACATAATAACGTCTCCTTCTGGTGATTTTTTAGATTACTCCACGATTATATCCCTTTAAAATGCATAAATCAAGCGAAAATAATGCATAAAATGAATAATTTAAAAATTTTTATGCGCTGTATTTGCATAATATATTATGCGCAAAGTTTTTAAATAAAACGCGACTCGGAGTGCGCGAAAATAAAAATGCATAAAAATAAAAGATAAATGCATTCGTTTTATTTAGCAGTTTAAAAAAATCAAGAGCCATTTAAGGCTCTTGAAACATAAACCGGTTCGTAACCACTTTGTGCCGTATTTTGTATCTAGAGATACATATTTAAGGCAATTTTGATTTTTGTTTATCTACTTCTCTACGAGACTTCCAGTCTAAATATTTAGCATTTACGTATTCACTAACTATGAGTGCAATAAAAATCACACCGAACCCAGCACCTATCTGCACGGTTAATTTTTCTTTGTATATTATTATGGAAAATAGTACTCCGAATACGGCCTCCAAACTCATAATTAGAGCGGCGCTACTTGTACTTGTGTGCTCCATGCCCCAGGTCATAGCAAGGAGAGCAAAGGATGTGCCCATTATGGTAAGATATAGTAGTCTTGTCGTAGACGCGACGGTAAATACTATTTCCTGATCAACTTCAAACGCAAGATAAAGTATACCCATTGTTATGCCACATGCAATTAGTTCAAATACCGTAAATAGAACGCTGTCTTTTTCTTTTCCGAAAACGGCAATGAAAACTATTTGGAGAGCAAAGAATACCCCACATATAAGAGTCATGCCTTCGCCCATAAAACTAAAGCCACCACTACCACCGTCAAATGAAACAAGCCCGATTCCGACAACACCCAACACCCCTGCTATAACGTTAAAAATACTTGGTGCTTTTTTTGTAACGGCCCACATCATAAAGGGCACCATTACGGCATAGGTTGCCGTTAGGAATGCGTTTATTCCGGGAGTTGTATGTTTGAGTCCTATGGTTTGCGTAACATATGCGCCTGCCACAATTATGCCGGTTAAACCACCCCTCCATATAATGTCGGGAGTAAACTTCTTCCACCTCTTTGGAAAACATACTGCAATTATTATTCCACCGAGCAAAAATCTAACCATCAAAATAAAGTACATTGGAAGCCCCTCCAATGCATCCTTAAGCACGACGAACGAACTACCCCATATAATCGTGGTAAATAGAAGTAGTAATTTTGCTATGATAGATTTTTTGTTTTGGTTAAGCATGCATACATTCTACCACACATTTTTTAAAAAGCAACCTAGTGATTTGCATATTGCTATTTATTAGGACGCGTGATAAAATATATTTAGGAAAAATAGGGAGATTAACCATGGATAGTAAATCATATAAAAAAGGTATTCGCGTAGGTAAATTCTTAGACTTGACCGAGTATGCCATCATTCCCATACTGCATAGAAACACCAAAGATCTTAAAATAACAAAAAATCTTCGCTATGGTGAAGGTCCTCGCGAAGAATACGACGTCATAGAACTTGACAGAGAAACCTTACGCCCCGTAATTTTCTACGTTCATGGTGGGGGTTTCATAAGTGGCGTCAGGGCAATGAGAACCTACATTTCAGCAGAATATGCTCGTGCCGGTTATCGCGTTTTTAATTTAGATTATCAACTTGCTCCAAGCGAAGTTTTCCCCTATCAAATTCATCAACTAGCAAAAGCAATTGATTACGTAATATCAAAGAAAGAGGAATATAATTTAGACCTTTCCAAAGTCATTATTGCCGGGGAATCTGCAGGTGGTTTTTTAAGTTCTTATTTAGCAAACGTAATAACTAATGAAAATCTATCAAAAGCAATAGGCGTAAAATTAAAGAGCCAAGGAGAATTCAACCTTAACTCTGTCGTTTTACTAAACGGATGCTACTCGGCAAAAAGCATGTCTAAACTCCCCTTCCCCAACATGCCCACTTTTGTGAAATCATTTTTTGATGCAACAAAAGAAGAATTGGAACAAATGGATGAGGAAAAAGTTTCCCTACTTTCAGCACTTGATCACATTACCCCGTCTTTCCCTAAAACCGTGGTTGGGCGTTCCAAGGCTGATGGTTTGGATGCCGAAAGCGTTCTTTTAACAGAGCAATTAAAAGCAAACAACGTTCCCTACGTAGAGTTCATGGCAGGAGGTATAAATAGCCCTCACGGCTGGTGCTTAGCAACCTTTACAAAAGAAGGAAAACGTTGTTTGGATATTACTTTAGATTATATAAAATAGGTTAGTCAATAAAGATAGTGTCTATCTTATTCCACTCAATTTCTCTTTCTTCGTAGACCTCGTTACATCTACCAAGAGCAATTGCACAGCATGGTTTTTGACCCTCTTTTATGCCTATTTCGCGCTTAACGTCTTTTAGTCCAACCAATGCTCTGGGGGCGCTCCAAATATGGCAAGCGCCTAGACCTAGCGCAGTTGCGCCTATTGCCATATTATGTACAACTATTGCTGCGTTAGAATAGTTCACGTTGGAATAAGGCTCTCCGTCAACCTCGGAACAAACCAAGATTACAACAGGTGCTCCATAAAAAGCCTTGTATCCATCGCGCCCCATAACGCGCGCAGTTTCTTCCTCCCAGCGAGCAATTAGATCTTTGTTTCTAATCACGTACATGCTTAATCTATCGTAACGTTTTAAGCCAATGGGCGACGCATACGCGCACTTTAAAATCTCGTCAAGTTCGCTTTGAGTTAGCGTTTCCCCATTGAATTCTCTAATTGATTTTCTACTATATAAATTTTTTAAGGCGTCCATAATCACTCCTTTAGATTTTATATTTTTATTATAACACAAATTTTTCTTGTGCTACGTATATTGTACTATGAAAATTGAAAATTATGATCGCATTAGTGCATTAAAATATGCTCGCCGATATGCACTTTCTCGCAACGTTGCATATTATGATTTTTCCACCCTTGGTGGCGACTGCACCAACTTCTGTTCCCAATGTCTTTATGCAGGAAGTAAACAAATGAATTTCTCGTACCCTATGGGCTGGTATTATAATTCTGCTAGCGACAGATCTCCCAGTTGGGCCGGGGTAAATCAATTGTATGCATTTTTAACCAATAATATAGTTATTAATAGAATCGGCGAAGGGTATGGTCCCTTCGCCGAAGAACAAGCGATTGAAAAGTTAGATGTTGGCGATTTAATATTTCTCAGCAATCAGCCTTCACTTTATTACCACGCAATAATTGTAGTGGGCTTTAAAGGCAATATCCCTCTAGTTGCCTCCCACTCGTTTGATGCTTTTGATAAACCTCTAAACTCCTACAACTACCTTTCTGCAACTGGCCTTCACGTACTAGGAGTTCGCAAATAGTATTAGTCTTTATTAATTGCTCGCGATATGTTCTCTTCCAATGCTTCACGAGCCTTTTTCTTCTTTTTGAGGCTTAAACCTATACCTAAGCCGACGGCAACTCCAACCAGAACAACGGCGCCTACTGCAATTCCAACAATGTCATCTACACCAACTCCGTCTTCTTCGCTCTCTTGAACTTCGTTGTCTAAATTATCGGATGTTTCGCCTTCTTCGGGTTCAGAAGGTTCACCACACGGCGCGGACCATTTAGGTTCAATGATAACGTTTCCTGCAGGCATTATAAAACTCTCACCTGCTCCATATAGAGTTCCATTTACTATCCAACCCAAAAAGTCAACGTTTTCGGGCTGTTCGCCGGGGACGTTTGGAAGAGTAACGCTTTCTCCAAACGTTGCGATAATATCTGAAATCCCAAGATTGCCACCTATGGTTACGTTATACTTTTTAGCAACGTAATAAATTATTAACTCCAACATTTCGCCGTGGGTAATAGAATTATTGGCGTCTAGCAAATATCCGGTAATGGTTCCCGTAAGTTTTTCACCCTCATTTGCTACTCGTTCATATCCCTCAACTTCTTCGTTACTTATATCAACTTGACTTCCGGTAGTACCATTACGCACTTCTACACTTTCATTTCCGTTAAGATATTTCTTTACAACGTATTGCGTATCTGTGTTTGGTCTAAATACAACTTCAAAGTTGATAGTGCTTGTTTCTCTTTCTAAGACGTAAGGATTAGAAACTTCAAAAGTTTTTAAAGACTCTCCATCATAAGTAAAACCATCTTGATATCCCACAAAAGAATATCCGAGCACCTTGTAGTCGCTAGGAGTATCTAGCGCAAAAGGCACGCCGAATACCACCTCTATACTAGAAGGAAGACTACCTACGTGCGCTAGGCTTTGGTGATTTTTGTCCCTATAGTTTACCATAGCCCTCAAACGGAAATAGTATAAGTTTATGACACTATCCCCTAGTGGAGATACTACAAAACTAGTTATTCTTTCATCACTTTCACCTATGCAAGCATATCCAAAATTAAAACCATATCTATTAAAAATATCGCTTTCTAAT
>JAZSKG010000270.1:0-3215 GCA_045534735.1 Candidatus Stercoripulliclostridium sp. | reverse complement strand
TAGATAAAATAACTAAACGAGAAAATAAAACTAAAGAATTGCTCCACTTGACTGGAGGATTTTTTTTATTTGGAACTTTTTTATTTTTTTGTCCGTCCTATTAAGTAATCTTGTGATTATTTGAGTTGGAGGACGCAATTTGATTTATAATGATGCGCAAGTAATATTATCAGAGTTTGCTGATATATCAGAACTTCAAGATAAAATAGTCTTGAATATTGCAAAGGAGGATACAGATGAAACAGCAGAAAATATTGTATCTTTCAATGCGATTTCTCATAAAAATGATATTTTACAGTATTTTTATATCCCATCTTGAATTTGTAAGCCATATATGGTATTATTATATAAATTTACTTTTTTTAGAAACTTTTGGAAGGAGAGAGTTTATGACTTCTGATCAAATTCAAATACTGATTGCCATGATTGTTTACATGCTTGCAGTTTTAGCAATAGGTTTCTTCTACGCTAAAAGGGCAAACAAAAGTTCCGAAGAATATTTCCTTGGTGGACGTTCATTCGGCCCATGGGTAACGGCAATGAGTGCAGAAGCCTCGGACATGAGTGGCTGGCTACTAATGGGACTACCGGGCCTTGCATATTGGTGTGGTCTTGCAGATGCCGTTTGGACTGCAATTGGTCTTGCAATAGGTACCTATCTAAACTGGCTAATTGTTTCAAAAAGACTACGTCGCTATAGCATTAGAGCAAACAACTCCATAACCTTACCCGAATTTTTCTCCAATCGTTTCCACGAGAAAAATAAGGTTATTATGTTCATAGCATCCATATTCATTCTCGTATTCTTTACCGTTTATGCGGCAAGTTGCTTTGTAACCTGTGGTAAATTGTTCTCTTCCCTCTTTGGTCTTCCCTACGAGGCAATGATGCTCCTTGGCGCATTGTTCGTAATCATTTATACGCTAATAGGTGGCTTCCTTGCAGAAAGCGCCTCCGACTTTATGCAAAGTATAGTTATGATAATAGCCCTTGCTGTTGTAGTAATTATAGGCACCATTAACGCAGGTGGCTTTGGTGAAATCATTGATAATGCTAACAGCATCCCCGGCTTCCTAGATTTCTTCGGCATTGCTAACCCCGGCGTAAATGAAGCAGGTAACGCAGTTGTTTGGGGGGAGGCTAAACCTTATAGCGTTCTTTCCATATTCTCCATGCTCGCTTGGGGACTAGGATACTTCGGAATGCCACAAGTACTCCTTCGCTTTATGGCTATTCGTAAAGAAAGTGAACTCGGCACCTCCAGAAGAATCGCTATGGTTTGGGTTATAATCTCCCTTGCTATTGCAGTATTCATTGGTATAATGGGCAGAAAACTCTTCCCCAACGAATTCCTTACCAATGCCGATTCAGAAAATATATTCATTAAACTTTCAACAAGTTTCTTCCCACCCATTATCGCCGGTTTCGTTATGGCTGGTATCCTTGCTGCAACCATAAGTTCTTCCGACTCATATCTCCTTATTGCAGCATCATCGGTTTCCAAGAACATATTCCAAGGCATCTTTAAAAAGAATGCAACCGATAAACAGGTTCTATGGGTTTCAAGGCTTACCCTTTGCATCATAGCAGTTATCGCTGCCGTTATCGCCCTTGATAAAGATAGCGTAATCTTTAAGATCGTTTCCTTCGCTTGGGCAGGTTTTGGCGCAACTTTTGGACCTATAATGCTCTTCTCCCTATTCTGGAAGAGAACAACCCGAGCAGGCGCTATTGCAGGTATGGTAGGTGGCGCAGGAATGGTATTCCTATGGAAACTAGTTATAAGCCAATTAGGTGGTGTATTTGCTATTTACGAACTACTACCCGCATTCATATTCTCAACCATACTAATAGTAGTAGTTTCACTTCTAACAAAGAAACCCTCCCCAGAAATCCAAGCCGACTTTGAAGCAGTTAGAACGGGCAAGGTTAAATAACACCTTTTAAACAAAACAAAACGGACACAATCTGTGTCCGTTTTTTATTGCTTTGCGTTTAGTTTACTATTTACTTCACTTGTCTAAGCACTCCTATATGTTCGCGACCACGAAGATTATCGCTTACGTTTCTTGCATTAAAGTAGAGCCTTAATTCACCATCGTACTTTACAAGATTGCATGCGTACACGTATTGTTTCATCCAGTTTTTGTTTTTGCCATCAGTTTCCGTGGGGGCTAGGAAAATTTTAACAAAATCAAATTTTACACCGTCCTCAGACTTTAAAAGCATTATGGCAGAATGTGACTTGTCGCCCTCTTTGAAAATTCCGTTTTGAAGGGCTACGTAGGAGTCCTTTAGTCTATATACCTTAATACATCCCGAGCAAAGATTTAAGTAGGTGCTATTTGGATCGGGGGAAATTATAGGTTCTTCTAATGCTACAAAACCTTCCGTAAGACTCTCGCTTTCAGCATATGAAATGTGGGTCGGTTCCGAAAAACCACAGTCTTTTATGAACGTTAGCCCTGCAGAGAAATATAGGCGATAAAGGTTCCCAAACTTGGTTAAAAAGGGGTTTGAAATTGATGTTCCCTTTTCTCCATCCATGTAATCCCTATCAAATCCAACAACAACTTTCGGCTCGCTCCAAGTTACCAAATCTTTAGAAGTAATTACTGCTATATCGGAGTGCCATTTAGTACCTATGAAAGACAGTGCTTTCTTAAAAAGATTCTCCGTGCGTTCATAATAAAGATAGTAAGTTCCATCAACGTAATTGCAATCTGGACGCATCGCATTTTTAACAACGATTCCATCTCTGGTCCAGTTTATTCCGTCTTCACTACTAAAGGCATATATCCCAAACAATGCGTGGCAAAACATATGCCATTTGCCATCGTGACTATCGTCTGGAGTCAGTACGCTGGGATCTGCAAGCACGGGGCTCACCCCAAATGCCTTTACGATAGGATTACCATCGTACAACTTAAAATCACCACTAGCAAGTTCTTCAAACGTAGCGTCTATATATTTAATCATATTCTCTATCCTCTATACGGTATTTTTAGTACTAGTTTGCGCATCTCGGTGGGTGCTTCGCTTACACCGGGCATATGCGCGTCGTTTGGGGTAAAAATCATATACTCACCCTCACCCACTCTTTTAAGAGTGCCACCATCTGCTTTATAGAGTTCTATATCAAACTCATATGGTTTAACGCATTCCCCTTGGTGCATTTGCTCTAAAGACATAACATCCATTATCTCTTCACCCAT
>JAZSKG010000006.1:0-2420 GCA_045534735.1 Candidatus Stercoripulliclostridium sp. | reverse complement strand
GACCTCACTTCATTTCATTTCGTTCACAAGGATATTTTTTTAATGCAGAATGCAGAATGCACTAGTTTGCGAAGCAAACCTGATGAGTAAACCGAGCAAGCAATTATAGTACAGCGCTTAGTAATAGCCACTTTTTTGGGGTTAGCAACTACAGTAACTGCGAATTGTTCGTAGAAAGCGAAATGAAGCAATTCCACACTCCGCACTTAAATAGCATTCTGCATTCAAAAGCCTTTCAGCATTTTAGCGCAAACAAATATTTTAATAAGTTTACTGCGCTACTAATTTTGTGCTAAAAGAAAAATTAGGAGTTATTTTTATCTAGCGCATATATCATAACCATTAGTTCTATCAGCGATATTATTATGCTAAAAAATTCGTATCCACTCATTTTATAACTCCTTTTTCTTTTAAGAAGTACAAAATAGTGGTACAGTCAACTTGCCTAAATTAAAATATTTTTTTGCGCGAGATTTCTTCACTCAATTTAAAAATCATATCCTTGTGAGCGAAGTGAAACGTAGTGAACTCGTTCCGCGTTCCGCACTCCGCGTTCCGCGTTTAAATTACTTCCTCGTGCGTGGTCTAAAGTATAATGGTGACGGGCCCACAATTCCCCTGCTGTATAAGCATATCTGCTCCAAAGACTCCGTAGGAAACTTTAATGCCACGGGCTTCCAGGAGGGAGCCCAGTTGCTCGTAGAGAGCCCTAGCCCGGGAGGGTTCTTCGGCAGAGAAGAAGTCGGGGCGATTACCACGGGAGCAATTGGCACATAAGGTAAACTGGGAAACAAGAAGTATTTCATAGCCGAGGTCAAGGCAAGAGAGGTTCATTTTGCCGTTATCGTCTTCAAAGATACGCATTTGAGAAATCTTTTTTGCATAATACTCCAAGGAAGAAGACTCGTCTCCTTTTTCTACGCCAAAATATACGACAAGCCCTTTGCCTATTTGGGAAATCAGTTTACCGTCAACGGATAAGGTTGCATTATTTACTCTTTGAATTACTGCTTTCATGTTCACCTACGTCGCGTTTTAATTTTAGGGTTACACGGAACTCGGTATATTTACCAACTTCCGAGAAACATTCTATTTTGCCGTTGTGTTTATCACATATAGTTTTTGCAATAGCAAGACCTAAACCAAAACTTTTCTTATTGGTTTCTTGGGTGCGTGCGCGATCGCCCTTATAAAATCTTTCAAAGACAAAGCGCAAATCTTCTTTTTTTATGCCATCACCGGTATTTATAACGGAAAGAGCAACCGTCTTTTTACCTTTCTTGAGACCAACGGAAATTTTACCATCGTCGGGGGTGTACTTTATGGCATTATCAAGAAGGATAAGAACGAGTCTTTCCAGATTTTCATTCACGCCGGAAACAACTACGTTTTCATCAATGCGCTCTTCCATAACTATGGATTTATCAAAGCAAAGGGCCTCTACGGAAAGTACTTGGGAAGTAACTATGGCACTTAGGTCAACTGTAGTGAAACGCACGGGTTGATCGTTATCCAATCTAGAAAGTTCCAACATATCTAGGACGAGGGTGTTGGTTCTTTCCACCTGTTCTTCTATGGTTTGTAGCCATTTTTCGTTATCTTTTACGGTGGAGTTGGGCTCGCTTTGGATAACGTTAAGATTGGCTTTAATTATGGTAAGTGGCGTCTTTAATTCGTGGGAAGCGTTTGATATGAGGTCTTTACCTTTTTTAATGCTAAGTTTAACAGGGTCAAGCACCCTTTCGGAAAGAAGGTAGGCAAGAATTCCTACTGCAACTACTGCAAAAAGGAATGCTATTAAATACCAAAATGCAGAACGGAAATGGAGTAGTCTTTCCGTAGAATAATCGTAAAAAACGTAGTCGGTATGGTCGGCGTATGCCCTAGAGTCAATACGATAGTGCCTAAAGTTATGGCTAAAGGTTTGTTCCCCACTATTTGCCTCGGCAATCGTCTTTTCCACTATCTCCTCCAGCCCCTCAACTTCCTTAAGATAAGGATAACTATTTTGCAGTTTATGGTAATCTATTTTTCCGTCTTTGGATACCGAAAATAGTATTGTTTTGGAATATAGGGAGTTTACCTCGTCAAAGGAATCGGGGTCGTCGTCGGGCAGGATGGGTGGGAGTGTTAGGTTGTACTCGTTAAGCACTAGTACGCTACGGAGTGCGCTATCAACCTCCGTTATACTGTTACGGAAATTTATGAACCACAGTACGCAAAAAAGCACGCTCAACAAAAGACTTACGACGCACACGCAAGTGAAAACAAAGGAGAGTTTAAGTCTTTTAAAGAGGTCTATTCTATGCATTATTTCTTAACCAGTTTGTACCCTATTCCCCTTAGGGATTCTATGGTAAAATCGGCTCCTACAAAGTTCAATTTTTTACGAATAAAGGATATGTATACTTCCAAATTAT
>JAZSKG010000239.1:0-3173 GCA_045534735.1 Candidatus Stercoripulliclostridium sp. | reverse complement strand
TCCATTGACCCTCGGCCAGTTTATATTGGGATGCCTTAATGGTGATGCCCTTACCTTGATCGTCGGGATGCAAACTCAACGTGAAACGAGGTGCATTTCCTACCCATTGATCAGAAGTGCTTTCAGAACTATAAGTAACTTCAATATGGAAAACACGAATATCAAAATCTACGCTAAAGAATTTAACGTCGGTTTCTACTATAGCACCGGAAGCGCTTTGTGCCATACTTCTTAGATAGAAGGCATACTTTAACGAGCCTTCACCCTCTTCTTCGGAGAGTTCTATCATGAAACTGAAGGGATCAGCGCCATCTTTTGGGGTATAAAGTTTATATTCATCTTTGGAAACGGTAGGTCTGTTGCCGGTAAAGGTAGTGTAGTAGAAGTTAAAGTGCTTTGCTTCTACGTCGGTATAGGGCAAATAATTCAAGTTGGTTAAGAACTCTACTTTAACGTTATTTGCTATCTTTAGTCCGTGAGGAATAACGTCAATACCTTCTTCAATTATGCTACCGTCTTTGCCTATGGTGGAAACTTTTAATCCATCAAAGGTAATATCTTCTTCTTTTCTGGCATCAATGTTTATTTGATATGAAACCTCTTGCTTGTTGCCGGCGCCACTTATTAGGCAATATTCATATAGACCACCTTCGGATATGGTTTGTTTGAATACGCCACCAACGGCTTGCATAGCAACGTTAGATTGTATACCATTGATGACGGGATAGCAATTTACACCGGAAATGAGTGCTTCGGGCGTGATGGTTAGGACAACTTGTTCTGCAGACCAATCGGTTTCGCTTAATTCTATGGAAGAACCATAGATAGTAGCAACTAGATTTGCAGAAGGAGTAACCAAATCAAGTTTTAATTGAGTGGTCTTTAATGCCTCACCCTCTACTCCGTTAACGATACCAACGGTTGCTTTATTGCTTGCTTTATCGCTAATTTCAAAAGTATAACTGGTATTGTTTAGGTTTTCGTCAATTTGTACTTCGTAAATTATAACGCCGTCAACTACGGTTTCCGTTACCGGAACAAGTTTTTTATTGGTATCCGGCACACCGGTTACCATACCTCTTATTTCGTACTCGTTAGCAATGCCTAATACACTTGGTAAACGGAAGGTTACGTTAACTTTATCGTTTAACCATCCGGCACCGTTTTGTAGTTTCTCAACGTCTTCAACGTCCATTTCAACAGAATAGTCGCTATCTAGTACGGAAAGGGTAAAGGTTTCTACCATTTCATAACCGGATGCAGAGGTAATCTTAAAGTAATAGGTCTTATCTATTATCTTGTTCGTATCGCCGTTTTCAACTCTAACTTGATAGTTGCCGTTAGTTTCAGCAAGGAGGTTATACTCTACGCCGTCTTCACTAAAATAATACTTTATAGTATTACCGGTTTGTTGGATAGCCTCGTTGGTTAAAGTAAAGAGTACTTCGTCACTGGCGTATCCTACGCGATAATTGCTACCCGCAACGGTTCCCATGCTCTTAATTTCAGCATTGGTTGCATCTATTGCTTGAACACTAAGTTTAGGAGCAGTTTTATCTATGTAAGCAGTGATTTGTTGTGCTTGATATCTTACTCCTGAGCCGGATACTGCAGAGAAGGTAACGTAAGTTACGCCTTCTCTTGAAACGGTAAAGGCATATTCCTCGCCTTGTTGTTGAATTTCGTAAAGTTCAGATTTGTTGTCTGCTAATATTTCACAATAGTATTGTGCACCAGATGCAACTTGCTTATTGTGTACAACGTAGGTTATATCCCCTTGTGCCCAATTAACGTTAGCATGGGGAACGCCGTCGCAAAGTGCTTCTACCGTGAATGAAGGTTGTGCGCCGTCGTAATATAGGTTAAATTCTTGTGATTTGAGGCTATCAATGGGTTCTACGCGTTCACTGTCCGGCAATGAGGCAAAGGAGGTTGAGAATACTGTGATTTTGCCTTCATAAGATTCTATTCCAAGATCGGGATGGGGAACTATGGCTTCGCCATAATACGTAGAAACACTGCTACCTTCTTCGGTAATGCTCTTCTTATCAAAGGGTTGAGGTTCATAGGGATTACCATTTGCATCTACGCCTTCAAGTTGATAGTAGAATTTAGCATTGTCGTATCTACCGCCATTGTTGGTTACTCTTAGAGTAATTGGAGAAGATACCCAAAGTTTGCTCTCTGCGGTTAGATCGTAGGAAACGGCAATACCGTTCTTTTCATAGGTAGCGCCTATGGAATCAATCCTGTAAGCATCGTCGGTAGCGTTGTTGTCTAGACGAAGATTAACTTTCTCTTGACCATAGTAGAATGGACCTGCTTCGGACATGCCTGCACGGAAGAATAGGTATTTGTCGTATATTCCACCGTTTTCCTCTGCAACGTTATGGGTTAGAGTAAAGGTGTCAACTTCGCCTACACCGTTTTCATAATGGTGTGCGGGAGTCCATACGTCAACGTCATCCATGCTAGCAGATTCGGAAACACCAAACCAAAAACGTTTACCTTCTAGGTCGGTTTGATCCACAAAGGTGAGTTTGAATACAGGATATTCCTCAACGGATTTTACGCGAATAAAAGCACCACCTTCCGTGTAACCGTCACGATCAAGCGTAAAGGCGTATCTTTCTACCAAATCCGCATCATCCTCCCCTTCTGCAAAGGCAGGAAGTTCTACTGCTTGAGTAAATGCAAAGACAAAGGCAAATAAAACCAACAGCAAAACAAGTGAAAGTTGAATAATTGCGTGTTTTCTCGTTAAAATGGTCTTTTCCATCATAACCTCTCAGTTTCACAGTATACGCATTAAGAATAGCATAATATATAATAAAATCGCAAGCGCGCGCGCAAAGTTTTACTTAAATTATACGCAGACGGCGAGCGTGCGCGTGTGGTTTAATACATATCGCGCGCATCATGAGCGCTATAGCGCGCTATAAAATCGCGACTATGATGCGCGCACAACAGTGCTTGCACGCAAAAACATAATTTATTTTTTTAAGGAATTGCAAAAAATAAAACGTATTAATAATCAAAACGTAGCGTAAAACGCAAAGAATCACCCCCCTCTTTCCATCCTCAAATGCAAAAAATACAAATTTTTAAAAAAATTTTAAGAAAAAGGGTTTTCATGTATAACTCTCGTAAATATAATGTATCCGTCATAGAAC
>JAZSKG010000025.1:0-1745 GCA_045534735.1 Candidatus Stercoripulliclostridium sp. | reverse complement strand
ATAAATAAGTTGCTTTCTGACAAAGAAATAGACTTAAAAACCGTAGAGGCTCCCTTTGATCCCAATGAACTTAGACCTCTTACTCGTAGAGTAAAGGCTCATGAACCTCAAGAAGAAGTAGCAGCAACCGTTGCACCTGTTTCTCAAGAGCCCATCGTTAAGTACGTTTATATTCCACAATACGTTCACGTTCCGGAAAGTAAGCCATTGCCTCAAAACGGCACGTTACCCGAAGGGGCTCAGTTTGCTGAAGAAAAAGATTTGCCGGAAGAGGTTAAGGTTGCCCCTATTTCTTTTAATCCTATAATTTCTGAAGAAAAAGAAGATATCCCCACTCCTACGCAACAAGAAGCATTAAGAGCATTGTATTCTGATGAAGTTGTGGACAATTTTAATGCCGTCAAAGAAGAAAACGTAAGCGAAGAAAACGTTACTTCTGTGGAAGATGCCGAAGAAAAGGTTGTGAATGAATCCAACACCATAGTTGAAGATGTCGTTGAAGATGAAGAAACGGCATTACTCGTAAAAGAGCAACAAACTAAGGCAAGCAAACTTCTTGGTATAGGCGAATTTGCTACCCATCGTAACCTGTTAGAGGTTACCGGAGTTGCTGAAGAAGGTCAAAATTCTACCGATTCTTATGAAAATAGGCAAGAAATACCCTATTCGGCTCCTACGTCTAGTGTAGAAGATGGAGAAAGCATTAATTATCGTGAAGCGCTATCTGCATTCTTTGGTACTGCAAAAGCCCAAGGCGATGACAAAACCCTAATGCAAGCAAGTGCAACCTATCAAGCAGAAGCCGAAAGATTGGAAAATACCGCTAAGGCAAGACATTTTGGTGACGTAAAGCAATCACTTTATGAGGAAGGATTTAAATTAAAGGTTTATCAAAAGGCCAACTCCATAAATCATTACTATATGAAGTTTATATATAGTAATAAGATTAATCGTGACACGGCCATTTTCACTTACCTATTGTTGGTTGTAGAACTTTTAATAATGATAATTGCAAAAAAGGTATTTGGAAATCCCATTGTTTACGTTATTATTGGTGCAGTTGGCATATTGCTTCCCGTTATTGCTACTATTCGTTGGGCAACAAACCCCACTAAGAGGATACGCGCACAGTTTAACGTTAACCAGTCCCTTTCTAGCGCTTGTATCGCGTTCATAGTAGTAAGTGCCATAACAATTGTAGTAAACCTATTATTGGGCGCAGATATGAAATCAGGATTAACCTATTCGCCCATCATAATTGCGACTGTTATACCTGCCAGTGTGTTAATATATGCAATGTTGTATAAGAGTAATAACTATCACTTAAAGAAATAATAAATAATAAAAGGCTCGTTTAAGAGCCTTTTTCTTTTATATAGATTGTAATTTTAGAATTTCACTTCTTGCAATTTCGTCGCATCTATTATTGTTTACGTTATCGCTGTGTCCCTTAACCTTAACGAAACTAACTCTGTGTTTATCCATAAGTTCAAGAAGTTTCTCCCATAGGTCCACGTTTTTAACGTCATCCTTTCCTTTGGTGCGCCATGCATGAGTCGTCCAATATGATAGCCAGCCCTTTTGAACGGCATCTACGGCATATTGAGAGTCGCTGTAAACAGTAACTTCGCAAGGTTCTTTAAGTGCTTCTAGGCCCTTTATAATGGCTGTGAGTTCCATGCGATTGTTGGTAGTGAGAGCATCTCCGCCGGAAATTATTTTTTCCACACCCTTGTAAATTAAAA
>JAZSKG010000229.1:0-2161 GCA_045534735.1 Candidatus Stercoripulliclostridium sp. | reverse complement strand
TCTTCTATGAATAGGTCGTAGTGTTTATCGGAATTTTGAGCAACGGCTTTAACAATAGTCCTAATTGACTTTGCAAGTCTACCGGATCTTCCAATAAGTCTTGCTACTTTATTTTTATCAACAAAAACCTTGATTTCAACGCTATCGTTATCCTCTAGCATTACGATATCATAATACTCTTCGCTGATAAATTGCTTAACTAAAAAGTCTACTAAATCACGAACGGACATAAGTAATTAGTCCTCAATCTTTGCTACTGCTGCTTCAACTGCTGCGTCAACTGCGCTTACTTCTTCTGCAACTGCAACTTTCTTAGCATATTTGGAAGTGCTAGCAATGATACCTGCGTTTACAAGAATATCACGAACGGTGTCGGTGGGTTGAGCACCGTTAGCAATCCACTTTTTGGTTAGTTCTGCATCAACTTTGATAGTTGCGGGTTCAGTCTTGGGGTTATAGAAACCGATTTGTTCAATATATTCGCCGTCTCTTGATTTTCTGGAATCAATTGCTACGATACGATATACGGGGCTTTTTTTCTTACCCATTCTGTGAAGTCTTAGTTTTACTGCCATAATTAGTGTCCTCCGAATTAATTTTTATTTAGGATTTATATTAGAAAGGGAATTTGAATTTCCCAGAACTAATTCTTTTCATCATTTGCTTTGTTTGGTCAAACTGATTTAGAAGTCTGTTAACGTCTTGTACTTGAGTACCACTCCCTTTTGCTATTCTGCGACGTCTAGAAGCATTCAAAATAGAAGGATTACGTCTTTCTTTTAGCGTCATTGAGCGAATAATAGCCTTGGTTTTTTCAAGTTGACGTTCATCTACGTTTACGTCTTGACCTTTTAATTGTTTACTCATACCGGGAATCATGTCTATCATGTCCTTCATGTTTCCCATTTTGTTCATATTATCAATTTGCTCTAGATAGTCTTCTAAGTCAAAGGTGTTTTCCTTCATTTTCTTAGCCATCTTGAGAGCAGTCTCTTCACTGATAGCATTTTGCGCTTTTTCAATTAGAGTAAGCACGTCACCCATTCCAAGAATTCTAGATGCCATTCTATCGGGATGGAAGGGCTCAATATCCGTTATTTTTTCACCTATACCAATGTATTTAATGGGTTTACCGGAAATTGCTTTAATAGATAACGCAGCACCACCCCTAGTATCACCATCCAATTTAGTAAGGATTACACCACTTATATCCAATTCCTTATTGAACGTAGATGCCACGTTAACGGAATCTTGTCCAAGCATACTATCTACTACAAGTAAGATTTCTTGTGGGTTAACACTCGCCTTAATATCTTGTAGTTCTTGCATCAATGCTTCATCAATATGCAAACGACCGGCTGTATCTATAATAACGGTGTCTAATCCTTGTTGTTTTGCATAATCAATTGCATCGTTAGCAATCTTTATAGGAGAAATTTGACCTTCTGAGAAAACCTCTACGCCAACTTTTTCTCCAACAACTTGTAATTGTTTAATTGCAGCCGGACGATAAATATCACAAGCAACCAATAATACCTTCTTGTTATCTTTTTTAAGGAGGCCTGCAAGTTTACCACACATGGTTGTTTTACCAGCACCTTGCAAACCACACATCATATAAACTGTTGGGGGGCGATCACTAACGGTAAGTTTTTGATGCTTACTACCCATTAGTTCTATAAGTTCATCATTAACAATTTTAATTACTTGTTGAGAACTTTCTAAGCCTTTGAGTATATTTTCACCAATGGCCTTTTCGGAAACTCTATTAATAAAGGCTTTTGCCACCATAAAGTTAACGTCTGCTTCAAGCAAAGCGACTCTAACCTCACGCATTGCGTTTTTGATTTCCAACTCGGTTAGCGCACCTTTATTTTTAAGTTTGGAAAAAGCATGGTTGATTTTTTCTGATAAACTACCGAATAAAGCCATTATATCTCCTTAACTTCGCTTAGAATGCTGTTTAACTTTTCAGCCGTTTCCGTATCTACGGATACCATTACTTGCTCTATTTTATCAATTAGACTACTTATCTTTTCTACTAAACCGAGTTTCTCTTCGTATTCTACAAGTTTTTCACTAGAACGTTTTATAACGTCTGCTATTGCTTGTCTGGAAACCCCCTCTTCTTCTGCTATCTCTTTCAAAGAAAGATCTTCGT
>JAZSKG010000293.1:0-3812 GCA_045534735.1 Candidatus Stercoripulliclostridium sp. | reverse complement strand
GTAAATATTAACCTAACCGCACAAAAAGTAGGTGATAATATTAAAATTAAGGTTAGAAGTGATAAGTTTGCTAGACTCGTTCAGTTACAAGATAAGGTTAGTATGAATCCATTTAGCGATAACTGGTTTGATTTACTTCCCGGTGAGGAAAAAGTCATATACTTACCTTATTACGATGATTTTGAAATGCAAAATTTAACGATTAAATCATCAACGGATATTGAGCCTAAAGGATCGCGCTTATACGACTTTTATAAGAAGGCTAAATTCTTATTAAATCCTGTAAATCTTGCCATATACCTTGGACAACCTCAAGGCAACTTTGATTTTAAAGATAAAAATGAAACAAGATAAATTAGAAAAAATTATAAGCATTGTGCCTTCTACTAGGCAAAAATCCATACAGAGAGAGCCATTTAATGCTTTCATACACTATGGCATTAACACTTTTGCAGGTAAAGAGTGGTCCGATGGAACTCTTTCGCCAAGTCTTTTTAACCCAACAGAGCAAGACACAGATCAATGGGTGAAAGTATTAAAATATGCTGGAGTTAAAGGCATCATTTTTACGGCAAAACATCATGATGGTTTTTGTATGTGGCAAACAAAAACTACTGAATATAGCATCAAAAATAGCCCCTATAAGAATGGGAGAGGGGACGTGGTAAGAGAAGTATCTGACTCTTGCAAAAAATATGGAGTTAAATTTGGTATTTATCTATCTCCTTGGGATAGGAATTCTAAGTATTACGGCACCCCGGAGTACGATGATTTTTACTTAGAGCAACTAACTGAACTATTAACCGGATATGGTGAGATTTTTACCATATGGCTTGATGGTGCTTGTGGGGCAGAAGGTGATGGTAAGGAGAGGCAAAAATACGATTTTAAACGTTACTTTTCATTAATTAGAAAACTAAGCCCTAAAACTTTGATATCTAATTGTGGGCCTGACGTAAGGTGGGTTGGCAATGAGAATGGAATGGCGAGAAAATCTGAATGGAACGTTATCCCGATGCTAGAAAATAGTGAAGAGTACGTTATGTATGCTAGCCAAAAAACTGAAAGTCAAAACATGAAGAAAGTGTTAGTAGAAAAGGATATACTTGCTAAAGATATAGGAAGTAGAGAGTATTTAGATGAATTTGAGGATTTTGTTTGGTCTCCGGCAGAAGTTGACGTTTCCATTAGGCCCGGTTGGTTTTATCATAAAAACCAAGATCATAGGGTAAGAAGCGTAAGAAATTTACTTAAAATCTATCTAAATTCCGTTTGTGGCAATAGTTTATTGCTTTTGAACGTTCCTCCAGATACAACGGGAAGAATTTGCGACGTAGACGTTGCAAGAATTATTAAATTAGGCAATAGAATTAATTCAATGTTTTCTCGTCAGGTATCAATTGATTCAATAACTGCACCCGAGCATGAAAATGGTAATAAAATTCGCAACGTCCTTAACTATTCATACAATAAAAATAGTTTTGATGCAACCAGTTATTATACTCCCCAAAACGAGTCGGACGTTTACACTATAAATTTGAAATTTAATGATGCTCGGAAGATAGATAAAGTAAGACTTGTAGAAAATGTTGCTTTTTCACAGCGTATTGAATCTTATAGAATCTATACTGAAATCAAAGGGAAACAAGTTCTTTTATTTAATGGTACTAACGTCGGATACAATCGAATTGCCATTATAATTAAGGTTGTTACAACCGATAAATTAACTATAATAATTGATAAATGTAGGAGTAAACCATATATTGAACATATTGCCGTTTACGAGAGTGACGGGAAACGCATTCCAAGACCTTTTATACTTTAGTAATATAAGTAATGATAGTTGATTGAGTTTTTAGTTGATTGTTTGGCTACAAATATTCAAAAATTTTGTAAACTTTAATAAAAAAAGTGTTGCAAAATATTAATTGTTGTGCTAATATAATTCACGAACTTAATCTTGTGCGATCGTGGCGGAACAGGCAGACGCGTACGTTTGAGGGGCGTATGGGAGACCGTATGGGTTCAAGTCCCATCGATCGCACCAATAAGTTAAAGATCTAATGCGATAGGTATTAGATCTTTTTTGTATAAGGGATAATAGTGTTAACTGCTACAATAAGGTTAAAAAAGTAGAGGTATAAAATGACGATTATAAAAAATGTAATACCTATTTTAGAATTTGATTCAGACATAAATGCTGTTTTCAGTCCTACTCATGAGAAACTCGGATTAGAGTTACCTAGCAAATGTGTTTTTGCATTCCTTGGTGAATATATAGATGAATATGCTAAAAAAGTAGGTGCAACAAAAGTTTCTACTTTTCTAAGTGCAACTAAATCTTATCCTATTTACGTGATCAACTATAAAGACGAACAAGTTGCGCTATGCCAAGCACCAGTAGGCGCAGCAGCATCAACCCAAATTTTAGATTGGTTAATAGGGTATGGCGTAAAAGAGATTATTTCGGCCGGCAGTTGTGGTGTGTTGGAAAAATTTCCCGAAAGTACATTTATTGTTCCGTATAGGGCCCTTCGCGATGAGGGAACGTCTTATCATTATGTTGAGCCCTCAAGATTTATTGAATTAAATCAAAGGGCAAGAAATGCAATAAAGGAAACTATTCTTGATCATGGTATGCAACATCAAGAAGTGATAACTTGGACAACAGATGGTTTTTTTAGAGAAACAAAGGAGAAGGTTTTCTATCGCAAATCCGAGGGTTGCTCGGTGGTTGAAATGGAATGCTCCGCGCTAGCTGCTTGCGCGCAGTTTAGAGGCGTAACTTTTGGAATGATTTTGTATACTGCAGATTCATTGGCTGACGTTGAGAGATATGATGAACGCAACTGGGGGGGTAATGCCTATGAATATGCTCTTACTCTTTGCCTTGATGCAGTAATAAAACTCTAGTTTTCACTTGTTATGGCCATTAAAATTTTCTTGACAAATGGTATTAGTTGATATAGAATTTATAAGCAATGCGGTCGTGGCGGAATTGGCAGACGCGTAAGATTCAGGCTCTTATGAAGTAAAATTCATGCAAGTTCAAGTCTTGTCGACCGCACCATAAAAAAACGGGCTTTTCGCCCGTTAATTTTTTTAAGATTCATTATTAGTTTTGTGCTTCTTCAGTTGCTTCATTTTCTATATGCTCTTCAGTATTTTCTTCTGCAACTTCTAATGTCGTATTCGTTTGACCTGCTTTTTCAAGCGCATCCTTTTCTTTTTGTCCAAGTTTGTTTGTATTCATGCTATTTTTAAAGACAAAGAAGGTGCAATACAAGTATTCTGTTACCATATTTATAAGCATTGTGGGTACCAAAACGAGGTATTCATTCCATCCACAAAGATCTTCTAGTGCCCATGACCATAGACCGGAGACGGGAGTAAATACTAGGTAGAATGCTGCTACCTTCAGCATAGCTATTGGAATATTACTTGCCGACTTAAACGTAAATTTTCTATTAAAAGTGAAGTTCCAAATTACGCTAAGTACAACGGAAATAATATATGACCATACGTACTCAAGTTTTGCGACCTCAAATAGTAGGGTGCAAGAGGCAAATTGAATTATACCTGCAGATGCTGAAAATAATACGAACTTGATAACTCTAATGATTTCTTGCTTGCGTTTTAACTTTTGTTGTTCTGGAGTAAGTGTTTCTTGCTCTTTCTTAATTTCTTCGCTCATTTTAACACCATATTAATTTATAAAGTTTATAGCATTATTATAAAACAATATTTAAGAAATGTAAATACCAAATCTTGTAAAGTTGCATATTGATTTTTTTTCCGTCTTATTATATAAT
>JAZSKG010000111.1:0-3639 GCA_045534735.1 Candidatus Stercoripulliclostridium sp. | reverse complement strand
CTTGCAAAGACTCCCATTCCGTAAGAATGAAAATATCTGTCCTATATGTGGTGCATACGTAACTCACTTCGGTCCCTGTCCTATGTGCAAAGATAAACTCCTACCCTACAAAAGAGCATATGCTCCATTTGATTACGTGGGTTCCGTAAGGAATATGATTATTGCATATAAGGACGAAGGTAGCCCTTGGTTACATAAGTATATATCCAAATTCCTTATAGATTACGCAAAAGGAATGGAACTTACGGCAGACTATCTCGTATACGTCCCCAGTTCTCAAAAGGCAATAAAAAGAAGAGGCTTTGAGCATAATAAAGACGTAGCACTAGCAGTCTCAGAGGCGCTGGGGATAGAACTCATAGAACCCCTACATCGTATAAGTCAAAATAAAGATAGTAAAAGTCTTTCCATAGACGATCGCTACAAAAACGTAGCCGCCGCCTTTAAAATGAAAGAAGATTACGATCGTACGCCTCTTATAGGCAAATCTATACTAATACTTGACGACGTTATGTCGTCGGGAGCAACCGTAACTACCTGCGCCCAAATACTAAAAAATAACGGCGCAAAAGAAATAAATATACTAACGCTGGCAAGATCATGAATTATATTGAACGTGCAAAAGAACAACTTAATAACCTTAGGAATCGTGACGATTACCTCATTCTCGCTTTTGAGTCCTCTTGTGATGAAACTGCAGTAGCAGTTACTCGTGGTAGAGAAGTACTTTCTTCCGTCATAAGTTCTCAAATAGAAATACACAAACGCTTTGGTGGTGTTGTGCCGGAAATCGCCTCTCGCAATCACGCACTCGCAATAGACAACATAACCAAAGAAGCGCTGGAAAAAGCAAACGTTACCCTCGCCGACATTGACGTCATAGCCGTAACCTATGGTGCGGGGCTTCTAGGTGCCCTACTGGTTGGCGTAAGTTATGCTAAATCCCTTGCATACACCCTAGATAAACCTCTTGTTGCTTGTAACCACATTAAGGGACACATATCTGCAAACTATATATCTTCTCCCAATCTAGAACCACCATTCATTTGCTTACTTGCAAGTGGTGGTCATACCTATATACTAAAGGTAAATGCCTTTGACGATATGGAAGTAATGGGCGAAACCCAAGATGATGCAGTGGGCGAGGCATTTGATAAGGTTGCAAGAGTGCTTGGTTTACCCTATCCCGGTGGTCCGGAAATAGATAAACTAGCAAGAACAGGTAAACCGGTTTACAAACTTCCAAGAGCATTTAAGGGCGAAAAGCACTTGAACTTTAGTTACTCAGGACTTAAAACTGCCGTTATAAATTTAGTTGCAAACGCAAAGCAACGTGGTGAAGAAATAAATCCCGCAGACCTTGCTTGCTCATTCCAAACGGAAGCAACCGGCGTTCTCATAGATCATACTATAGAGGCATGTAAAAGAACGGGCATTAAGACTATATGCTTGGCCGGTGGTGTAGGTGCAAACTCAGTTCTTCGCGACGGATTAACCAAGGCAGGTCAAAAGGCAGGCTGTCAAGTACTACTTCCCCCTCGCCCTCTTTGTACCGATAACGCCTCTATGATAGGCATTTGCGCTTACGAAGAGATAAAGTGTGGAATTGAGCCTGCAGATTTAACTCTAGACGCAAATCCTGCACTATAAAATTATGCGTGGAAGTCATTTACATCTTGCTTTCGGCACGGAAGTCATATATGACGATGCCGAATTCTATATAGGCGATAACGATAAAACGGGTATCGTCGGCGTGAACGGGGCGGGAAAAACCACCCTTTTTCGCGTTATATTAAAAGAGCAAGAGTTGGATGGTGGTCACGTTGTAACGGGAAACGCCAGGATTGGCTATCTTCCCCAAGAAATAGATTTTAAGGAACAAGAGAAAACCGTTTGGGATTATCTTTTTGATGCGCGCCCCATAAAGAAAATAGAGAGTGAATTAAACTCCGTTTATGATCGTTTGGCAACTGCCGAGGGCGAAGAGCAAGCATATCTCTTAGAACGCATGGAAAAACTTCAAGCAAGGCTAGAAGACCTTGACGTTTATAACGCAGAGGGTCTACTTTTAGACCTCATTGATTCCATGCACATAGACTCCGAACTTTTGGACATGCGACTTGGCGACCTTTCGGGTGGACAGAAGAGCAAAATAGCCTTTGCCCACGTCTTGTATTCCAAGCCCCAAGTATTACTTCTTGACGAGCCTACGAACCACCTTGACGTCCATACCAAAGACTTCGTTACCGATTATATAAAGAATTATAAAGGTGCCGTGCTTATTATAAGCCACGACGTTGACTTTCTAAACCAAGTGGTAAACAAGATACTATTTGTCAACAAAGTCACCCATAAAATGAAGGTGTACGATGGCAACTATACCTCGTTCAAACGCAAATATGCCCAAGAGCAAGTGCTAAAAGAGTTGCGTATTAGTCAACAAGAGGCAGAAATAAAAAAACTTACCGACTTTATACAAAAGGCAAGGCAAGCCTCTAGGACAAACCATAATTTGAAGAGAATGGGCTTTGATAGAGAGGCAAAACTAGAAAAAGCCATAGCAAACCTAGAAAAAAGGGACAAGATATACAAACGGATGAAGTTAAAGTTGGATCCCAAGCGTGAAAGTCCAAAAGTTCCTCTTGAAGTTGATTCCCTTTCCTTCCACTACCCTACTAAACCCAGCCTTTACGACAAACTCTCATTTTCTCTTAACGGCAACGAGAGATTCCTTGTTGTAGGCGAAAACGGTGTAGGTAAGTCTACTTTACTAAAACTAATCATAGGTCAACTACCACCCGATAAAGGCACCATTAAGTTTAGTCAAAAAACCGACATAGCATATTACGCACAAGAATTAGAACTTCTTGACGAAGAGAAGAATATATTTGATAACACGGAAACCGACGGATATTCCGACCTAGAAAGACGCAACATTCTAGGAAACTTCCTTTTCCACGGCGATACGGTATTTAAGAAAGTAAAAGTTCTTTCTCCTGGTGAAAAGGCACGTATAGCCCTTTGTAAACTACTTCTTGAACGTGCTAACCTACTAATTCTAGACGAACCGACCAACCACCTTGATCCCGACACTCAAGCAGTAATTGGCGAAAACTTCCGTGATTACACGGGCACCATACTGCTAGTAAGCCACAACCCCGACTTCGTAGAGCAAATAGGCATTACGAGAATGCTCATTCTCCCCGAAGGCAAGGTCGTGGAATACTCAAGAGAACTTTTACAATACTACTATATTTTAAATACCGACTTGATTTAAAATGGTTATGTAATAAAAAAACCTCCACTATTTGGAGGTTTTTTAACAAAGTAATTGGTAAAATATAAAATCTAGTTTAGTAGTTGCTTTAAAGCCTCTACTTTATCTAGTCTTTCCCAAGCATAAGCGGGATTACCAAAATGTCCATAAGAAGCAGTATCAAAGTATACGGGCTTTCTTAGGTCAAGAGCATCTATGATTGCCTTAGGACGGAAGTCAAATACTTTGGGGAGATATTCGGCTATTTTGTCGTCGCCTACTTTACCGGTACCATAAGTGTTTACAACTATGGATACGGGTTGTGCTTTACCTATTGCATAAGCAAGTTCAACTTCACATTTACTTGCATAACCATTTGCTAC
>JAZSKG010000035.1:0-3275 GCA_045534735.1 Candidatus Stercoripulliclostridium sp. | reverse complement strand
ACCACGGCAGTAAGGAACGTTTTCTCCTTGACATGAAGAAAGCCCGGAACAATTTCTCGGGCGATTGAAGTTAGAACAATTATTAAAGCAACTCATAAAAACCTCCTTAATAGCGATTGCCACTATATACTATGCGATTTTTAGAGTTTGGTTGCAGTAAGGTTATAGTTTACCAAAAATATTTAACTTTTTGAGCGGGAAATATAGGACGTAGGTGATTACAATATTTATGGCAATATTTATGGCTTGGAAAGGAGCCCTTGCACCAAGATATACCCAGAAGGTCTTTTTGCCTTGTGCGTAGTAAAACCAGAGGCCGAAGGTGTTAAGCCCCAAAGTGCAAACTATAAATATTAAAAGGTATCCTATTAGGATTTTAAAGAGGGGATGAACCTTTGGAATTTTAAAGGTCAAGCCGGAGATTACGCCTATTAGTCCACTTGCAATCATTATGAAGGGGTTGAATGGTCCCTTAGGGGCAATTAGGCATCCTATCAAATCGCCTAGAAGTCCCACGATTCCACCGGATATTGGTCCAAAGAAAATGCCGGCAAGGGAACAAATAACGTAGTTGAACGATATGGCACTTGCTCCATTATTTACAACGACTGTAAAAACGTTGGTGACGACGGCAAGGGCAGTCATAACCCCTAGATAGGCTATGCGCTTTACGGAAAAGTAACCTTTAATCTTTTGGTTCATAAAAAAGTCCTCCATGCAGAGAGGACAACCGTACAATATTTTTGCAACGGACGCGATACGTTATCGCAGAGGTAATTTCTTTCGTCTACAAACGACATCCCATTTTGTAGCACTTAACGCAACGTATCTACTCTGCAAAAATATTATAGCACGGAATTGGAAGTATTGCAATGCTCTTTATGTAGTTGTACCATTCTTTTTTCGGTAGAGTAGTTTTAGGTCTGCAACCTTAAAGAAATAGGCGAGTAGAAAGTAAAGGATAAAGGAGATTATGCTTCCACTAAGTAGTGCCAAAACGACGTTTATCTTTACTAAAATCCCATTCAAAAAGTGTGCAAGCAAAGAGCAACTAAGTGCGAGAATAATAACCGAAAATAGTGGTTTTAGTATACCTAAACCACCCGAAACGTGCTTTCTTAGGTAATAGGAATTTCCGATTACCACGGTAAGGGAAAACATAAGGTCGGCTACTATTACGCTTTCTATTCCAACGTATTTTGGCAGTACTATTGAGGCAATTAACATAAGGATACTTCCAAAGGAATAGGTAATAAAATTCTCCTTTTCCTTTCCAATGGAATTCATTGTACTTGCTAAAGTGTGGTTTATGGGGGCGAGTAGGAGAAGTAAACTTGCTTTTTCAAGGTATAGCCCGGAAGGGAGATCTCCGTACAAAAACGAAGTAAGTTCTTTTCCAAGTGCCAAGTAAACCAGCATAAAGCCACCACTTATGACGAGGGAGGTGGTAATTCCTGTGCTAATTTGGTTTTTGAGGGCATTTAAGTCGCCCTTTGCGTTGCTCTCGCTCATTTCCGGCACGAGTACAATATTTAATGCGCTGATTATTGCGTTAGGAGCGAATATGAGAGGGTTTGCCATGCCTGCAATTCTACCTACGCTTGCGGTTGCCTCTCCTATACTCATGCCACCTCTAACAAGTCCTGCCGGAATTACCAGGGCGATCGCCGTTCCTGCAAAAGAGCCGAATATTTTCATTAAAGTAAGGGGAAGAGCCGGTTTTACTATGGCTTTAAGTCCTAGTATGTTGCTTCCTTCTAACGTAAATTTACCACCCCGACGCAAAAAGGTAATTATGACGACGACCATTACTACGACGTCGCTAATAAGGAATGCTACCGCAACGCCAACTTCTCCATTTATTCCACTTATTATCCCCGAAATAAACAGAATGGTAAGGATTATGCGTAAAATCTCTTCTATGAACTCGCTTAGACTAAAGTCTAAAAAATATTTATTGCCCCAAAACCAGCCACGGATAATTATGTAGAAAGTGGTGGATATTAATGCGGGAAGCATTATTTTGAGTAGGGGAATGGCGCGCTCGTCGGTAATTATGAAACCCATATATGGTAACGAAAGGTAGGCTACAAGTAGGCATATAAGGCTGGTGCCTACTCCAAGAAAGAGGGCAGAAGAAAGTTGCTTTAAACCTTTATCACCGGTTAGAGTTGTGTTCATTTCTGCAATTTTTCTGGAAAGCACCGTGGAAATTCCTCCCGTTGATAGTGCTATAAAAAGGAAAAACACCGTAAGAGCCATTTGGTAGAGGCCGAGGGTTTCTGCTCCCAGCGTGCGTGAAAGATATATTTTGAATAGGAAGGCAAGGCTCCTCGTGAGTACGGAAAAGCCTGTTACCGTTAGAAGAGATTTTAAAACTTTACTTTTGGGCATACTAAATTTTATGTTGAAGTAGGTTTTTAATGCCGGCAAGTGGTTTGGACTTCACAAAAAGTTCTCAAATCGCTCACTTGGAATTAATGAATATATAAAAAAAGTAAAAATTAATTAAAAAAGGGGGATTGATTAGTTGAATTTATTTTTTGGTTGTGCTAACATTATTGTACTTGTGTGTAATTACGCACGCGTATAAAATATTATTACTTATGGTGGTAAAATGAAAAAATCCAAAAAACTACTAACACTACTGCTTGCAACCATGCTCGTTCTCGCTTTGATGATGGGCGTTATTGCATGTAATCCCCCGGAAGATGACACTAATGATGACGACGTCACTACCGAAGAAACCGTTGATAGCGAAACTTTGCTAGTTGCTAACGGCAATTTTGCTACAACCACAGGCTCCACTTACGTTAAGAGCGCATCCAACTGGACTTTAACTGCAGGTGCTTGGTCCAAGTCTTCTACCGGTTTGAACACCGGTGTCGTAGACGTTTCCGAGGAAGCATTTGAGGCTAACAAGGGTGCTGTTAACTCTAACGTTGGCGATCCCGGTGTTGCTCCTTCTACTCCCAAGAAAGACGACAAATACGTGGACACCAATGCTCTAGTAATAAGCATGGATGAAGATGAAAATAATGGTTCTATCTTCTATGCTTCTTCTACCGTAACCGTTAAGAAGGGCACTTATTACAAACTAAGCATGGACGTATGGACCGACATTTTGGTTGACGACGCAAATGCAAACAACTCCAACCGTGGTGCAAACGTTATCGTTTCCCAAGGAACCAGCGCTTCCAGCGTTATCGTTGCTAAGTTTAGTGCTATTAATACCAACAAAACATGGCAAACCTACAACGTATACATTGAAGGCT
>JAZSKG010000256.1:0-7350 GCA_045534735.1 Candidatus Stercoripulliclostridium sp. | reverse complement strand
TGTTGGCGATTACATCATGGTAACCGGTACTCCTAGCGCATACAACAGTGCAGCTCAAATGGCTCAAGGTGCAACCTACGTTAAATCCGCTATTTACGTAGCACCTGGCGCTCCCGAGACTCCCGAAACCCCCGAAGATCCTGAAGATCCTGAAGATCCTGAAGTTCCCGAAACTCCTTCTACTATCACCACCATCGCTGGCGCTCTTGCTGGTGAAGTTGGCGCTTCCGTAGAACTAACCGGTAACGTTAGTGCTATCACCTCTGCTTGGAACGGCACCATGATGTCCTACAAGATCACCGATGGCACCAATGAAATTCTTCTTTATCGTGCTACCAACGCTCAAGTTACCCTTGGTGACAGAGTTAGCGTAACTGGTTCCGTTGGCGATCACGATGGTAGCAAGCAAATCGTTGATGGTGTTGCCACTATCGTTGAAGAACACGTTTGCTCCACCTATACCGAAGCAACCTGCACTACCCCCGCAGAATGCACCATTTGTGGAACCATTAACGGTGAAGCTCTAGGACACAAGGACGATGATTCCGACGGCGCTTGCGATAGATGTTCTCTTAACGTTGCTAGCAATTTCACCTATGGCATAGTAGCCAACTTCGGAACTTATGGCGCTTCATGGGGAAGCAGTTACGTTGAACAAGTAATCGCATCCAGTGCTCTTGGAACCAACCTTCCTGAAGCAACCATCACTATTTCTCGTGGTAATAAACAAGCTAGTACTATTACCGATAGACCTGTTATTGCAGGCAAAAGCTCCACCGAATACGTTACCATTGAACTTGCTAACGATACTTTTGCTTCCGTAACATTCAATCTAACTCAATGGACTACCAAGACTTTTAACGATATTCACATTGAATATTTTGATGGCACCAACTGGGTATCTTGCTCCGATGTTATCACTACTCCTGCTAACATTTCCAGCACTACTATCCCTGCAAACGTAAACAAAGTTAGACTTTCTCTCTATACCACCAAAACCAGCAACAACCAAGTTGGTCTTGGCGATATCATTGTTGAACTAGCATAACAAACACAATTAACTCTTTCATTGTAAAGATAGAAAGGCACTCGCAAGAGTGCCTTTTGATTTTATAAAATATAAAACCACTCTTGCGAGTGGTTTCTTTTTTAGTTATTTGTTTTTAGTATTTCGTAGGCTTTTAAATCAGTTCGGTTGAATTGTAAGGGAGTAATGGTTACGTATCCGTCTATGGTTGCATCGGTATCCACGGTTAGGTCGTGGCCGTTTGAGTGTATGCAGTATCCCGTTTGCTTCCACATATCCTTTTCTACCTCACTAAAACTATCGGTAAAGAAGGCGCCTCCCATTTTGGTAACCAGTATGCCCTTTACCTCCATTGGAATATTTACGTTTAAAAGTTCGGCGTAAGATAGCATATCCTTTTCTACTATATAGTCGTATGCCTTATTTACCCACTCTCTCGCGCTATCAAAGCCCGTAAAATCGGTTGAAAACGCTATTGCCTTTATCTTTCTATTGTTGGCTTCAAATATCGCCCCAAGCGTTCCTGAGTAAACGATATCCTCGCCCATGTTTAGTCCTCTATTTACACCGGAAAGAACTAGGTCAAAATCTCTTTCCAAACCAAGGGTGCCAAAACGCACGCAATCGGCAGGAGTGGAATCTACGGAATATGCCTCTACGGCTCCTTCGTATTCCACCTTTTTAACCTCAAATGGAGTATATATGTTTATTGCATGGGACTTGGCACTTTGTTGTACCTTGGGAGCGCATACGGTAACTTCACCTATCTTGCTCGCAAGGTCCACCAGTACTCTTAAGCCTTCCGCATCTATACCATCGTCGTTGGTTACAAGTATTTTTATAGCCATCCTTCGTGTGTCTCCTTGTATTCCTTAAGTTTCTTGTCGGCTTGGGCAAGTAGTTGCTCTATTTCATCAGGAGAATATAGCGTTGCACCACAAGCACATTCGTGACCACCACCACGCCAACTTTCACCTATATCGTTACAAGTCATAAAACGAGAACGTAGTCTTACGCGTATGGTACCATCGGGATTGTCTATGAATGCTACCCACATCAAACTACCTTTTATGTCCTCTGCAAATGCTACTGCAGTACTTGCATCTTCCCTAGAAAGATTAAACTTTTCTTGCATTCCCTTATCAACGTAAATATATGCTACTCCGTTTTCCGTGCGCTTTACTTGACCTAGAGCATATGCTTTGTATCTTAGATAGTCGTATTCCTCTATCTTTAACCTTGCAAAAAGCCAGTCTACGTCTATACCAACGTCCAGTAAAGATCCGGCAAGGCGCATGGTGTCACCGGTAACGGTATTATGCTTAAATCTTCCACTATCGGTTACCATTCCGGTATAAAGACAGGTTGCACCCTCCTTGGTTATTTTTAACTCCTCTTTAAAGGTTTGATAAAAGTCAACTATCATCTCGCAAAGAGAGGAACGCCAGTCTTCTACCCAACTAATATCGCCATAGGGCTTTATGTCAATGTGGTGGTCTATCTTAATAAGTTCCTTGCCAAGATTATACTTCTTGTTGGAAATGCGCTCTACTGAAGCCGTATCCAGTACTATTACAAGAGCATCGGCATAGAACTCGTCGGGACGTTGCTCGTCTTCACCACCCAAAAACGCTAAGTAGTTAGAATAGTCCTCGTTTATTAGATATATATTCTTCTCGGGATAGGTTGCCTCAAGTATGGCCTTAAAGCCCTTGGTGCCACCAACACAGTCGCCGTCGGGACGAACGTGTCTTGAAATTATTATCTTATCGTATTCTTTAATCTTGTTAAGTATCTCTTTCTTGATTTCTAAATTCATATTATTCCTCTATTTGCATATCGTCTAAGTCTTGTAGCATTGCCATGGCTTCTTCTCTATCCTTAACCTTGGCACCACTTGCCTTAATGTGTCCTCCACCACCATATTTGACGGCTATTTGGTTAATGTTTTGGTTCTTGGAACGTAATTCACAAAGTACTCCTTCTTCCGTTTCCGTAAAGTTTACCCAAGTATTTACCCCTCTTATCTCAGCCATGGTGTTTACCATTCCGCGTGAAAGAGTAAATGCACTTGCGCCACTATTCTTTGCCTCTTCTAAGGTAGTGTATATGTAGGCAACACCCTTCTTGGTTAGTTGTATCTTCATTACAAAACTTGCCCTAAGACGTATCATATCAAGGTCGTCGCTGTAAAGATTAAGATATATATCATTTGCATCAAAGCCTTGCTCAAAAAGATATGAGGCAATTCTAAAGGTATTTGCGCTCGTAGAATCATAACGGAAACGACCGGAATCAGTTACCATACCCGTATATAGCGCTTTGGCGCCGTTAGAGGGCATTCCAAGCCCCATTTCCTTAACCAACGAAGCGACCAACCCAGCACAACTTTCGTAGGTTGTATCCACGATTTCAAGGTCACAGAACTCCTCTACGTGTTGATGATGGTCTATGCGTATGGTATATGAAGCCATTTTATATCTTTCGTCGCTTACAAGGTGAGTTGCGCCCATATCTAAAAGTATACAAAGTGCACCCACGAATACCTCGTCTCCGATTTCGTCCATCTTGGAGCCTTCTACGAAAGAATATCTTCCCGCATCATCACCAACAGCATATATGTTCTTAGATGGGAAATTTTCCTCAAGAACTCTCTTTAGTCCCACTTGTGAGCCAATAGCATCTCCGTCAGGACTGGAGTGACGGTGAAGAATTATGGTGTCGTGTTTCTTAATTTGTTCAAGTACTTTTTCAATTTTATTTTGCATATCCTATTGTTCTCCAATAGTTTAGTTTACCATATCTAGAGCCACTTAGTCAATTGCTTTTAAATTCGCGCGTACAAAAGAAAACGGAGCCTTTGGCTCCGCTTTAATTATGCTTTTTTGATTTTGACAAGTCCTTTTATCTTGCTAGTTGCCTTGTGATAGGTTTCTGATATCCTCGCTATCCACGATTCCGGAATATGCTTTATCGCAAAATATAGACCTATAAATATTCCTATTCCACCAACCGATATGGGTGCCCCTAAAATAAGCATATCTAGATTATAGTCGTCACATAGTCCGAAGAAAGTCCTCGTAAAGCCGAATAGGAAGCATACTATAAAGAAGGTCGCAAGTACGGCTATTAGAGCAACGCGCAACTTCGTAAATGGTACGCAAAGTTTAATTATGAATGCAAGTCCTATTGCAACCGTTACTATTACGCATACGGTGGATATTTGCTCTGCCGTTAGATTTAGCGCCGGTGCCGATAAATATACCGTGAGTACTGCTAAAACTATTGCAATAGAGCAAGCTAACGCGTTCCTTATTACCGTGGGCATAAATCTTCCCTTTACTATCTCTTTGTTTGGCTCAAGTGCCAATATGAATGCAGGGGGACCTATAGTTATATAGCCAACAAGCGTTAAATTCTTAGGCTCAAAGGGAAGTTGTGCCGAAAGAATCATAAATATGAATGCAAATGCGCAGTTGTATAACGTCTTAATTAGGAATAATGCTGCACTTCTTTGTAGATTATTTATGCACCTTCTGCCCTCTGCAACAACCTTTGGCATGCTTGCAAAGTTATTATCCAAAAGTACAAGTTTACTTACGTTCTTACTTGCATCCGATCCACTTGCAACGGCTATGGAGCAGTCTGCCTCGCGAAGAGCAAGAACGTCGTTTACACCATCTCCGGTCATACCTACTACGTGACCTTTACTCTTTAAGGCTTTAACGAGCATTAACTTTTGATCGGGAGAAACTCTACCAAAAATGGTGTATTTTTCTGCTGCTTCATATACCATTTCTTCGGTAGTAAGAGTGCTTGCATCTACGTAATTGTCGGCATCCATTAAGCCTGCTCTTTGAGCAACGCTCTTAACGGTTACGGGGTTGTCTCCGGAGATAATCTTAATGGTAACACCTTGCTCTCTAAAGAAGTTCAAAGTGTCCTTTGCTTCTGCTCTAATCTTGTCGGCAATTAGCACTAAACCCATGAGTTCAAGTCCCTCGGGAAGTGCGGTTTCTATCATTTGAGAGGTGCCTCGTGCAACGGCGATAACGCGCATTCCGTTTGAAGCATAAGACTCTATTTCACTTCTTAATTCCTCGCTCATATCCTTAAATATGAACTCGGTTGCACCCATCAAGTAGGAGCCCTCTTCTAGGTTTATACCACTATATTTTCTGCTGGAACTAAAAGGCACTATGGAAACCGCCTTTTTGTACTCTTCCATACCCTCGGTATAATCTAGTACGGCAAGTGCAGTAGGATTTGTGTCGCCTATGTTTTTAACAAGGGAGGCTAGGGCAAGTTTAATTTCTTCCTTGTTTGCACCCTTTTCCACAATCTCCGTTACTTCCATTTTGCCTTCCGTAATAGTGCCGGTCTTATCTAGACAAAGTACGTCTACTCTTGCTAAAATTTCCGAGCAGTAAAGGTCTTGCGCTAACGCATTATGGCGTGAAAGTTTAACTACGGATACACAGAAAACAGCAGACGTCAAAGCGACTAGTCCACTGGGTATCATGCCGATTAGGGTACCCATAACGGTTATTACGGTATCGTTTAGTGGGTTGTTTTGAGCAAAGTATTTAACACAGAAAAGCGCTACGCCAAGGGGTACCAGTATGATACTCATTATTTTTATAAACTTTGTAAGCGAAGTGGCGATTTCACTGTTCTGCGCCTTAAGTTTCTTTGCTCCCATGGTTATTTTGGTTGCATAGTTGTCTTGGCCAACGTGAATAACTTTACTTACTGCCGTACCACTTATGACGAAACTACCACTTAATAGTTCGTCGCCGACCTCCTTGGTTATGGGGTCGGATTCACCGGTAATAAGCGACTCGTTTACCTCTAGAGAACCAGATACTACTACTGCATCCGAGCATATTTGACTACCGGCAGAGAGTTCTATATAGTCGTCAAGGACTATGTCCTTTAGTGCTATATTTACCCTTTCTCCTCCTCTTATAGCAACAACTTTAGGCGCACTAAGTAAAGATAGTTTATCTATGGTACGCTTTGCCTTTAATTCCTGGAATATACCCATTACAAGGTTGGCTATAACGACGACTAAAAAACCAAAATTGGTTAATCCGTCCAAGTTTTTTGGCACAACCAAAATAAGTATTATGCTGATTGCAACAAATAATAGGTTAAAGAAAGTTAGGATATTGGTGCGTAGTATTTGTGGTACGCTCTTGGTTTTGACGTTTTGGTCGCCGTTTACCTTTCCACTTGCTATGCGCTCCTCTACCTCACTCGCACTAAGTCCTACTATCTCTTCTTCATTTGTTAAAGAAGTATTTGCTTCCTTGATGAGTTCTTTTTCCATAATTATTCCTTAAATCTTAGGACAAAATTGTTTTACGTCCATTAGATTATTATCCCCATTATATCACACCCACGCGCGCTACGCAACACTCAAATTTACTATTGAAGTATATAATCTCGTGTGCTATAATGTTCTTTAGAGAAATTTTTACCAAAACGTGGAGGTAAAATATGAAATCTTCTTTTGTAAAAAGGCTATCCATAACGCTTGTTGTAGTGCTAATCGCGCTAACCATCGCCTTAGGTGCCGTTGGCCTTACTGCTAAAAGAGAACCTAAACGTGGTATTGTTATTGTTACAGCCTTCCTTTCAGGTGGTCTTTATCTAAACAATCCCGATGGTACCCAAACCCAATTATGGGATCCTGTTGCCGACTACGAAGACTTCCCCACCCAAGAAATTCTTGACCCGGTAAACGGCCTCACTCTAACCGAGGACACTCTTAAAGAACTTCTTAATGGTTTTGGTGGCATCCATCCCCTCCTTAATATGCTAACCGACAAGGAAAACGGACTTTTCCCCTCCCTTGCCGTAGATATGTTAACGGGTGAATCCATTAAAGATATCTCCCCAGCAAACCCAGACTCTCCCAATCGTCTAAAATATGGCGCCATCAACGCTTACAAGGAAACCTATGACGAGATGCTTAAAGAGTACGGAGATATTGCAGAAGTAGTAGTTTTCAATTACGACTGGCGTCTAGATAACGAAGGAAACGCAAAACTTCTTGAAGAGTTCATAAACGAACGTGGCTTTGATGAAGTTGTTCTAACCAGCCACAGCATGGGCGGTAACGTAGTAAGTCTTTTCCTACAAAAACCCGAAAATCGCGAAAAAGTAGTGCTTTATACTCCTTATTCTCCTGCTACTTTGGGTGCAGTTGACGCGCTAGTATTCCTAGAAGATCCGGGCAGACTGGTTGACGGCATAGACCTTGGCTCATTAGGTAGTGTTGTAAACGTAAAATCTATAGTTAACGACGTTGCAAAGCC
>JAZSKG010000001.1:0-2834 GCA_045534735.1 Candidatus Stercoripulliclostridium sp. | reverse complement strand
GGTTTAGGTAAAACGCGTTAGTTTAGATGAAGTACGAAGGAAAATAAAAAAATCCGCGACCGACTTTACATAGAAGTAAACGACCGAGTGGATTTTTTGTTTTTCAAAGCAGTTCGCTAAAATGCGCGATATTAGAAAAACTTAAGTTTGAGTTATCTCTTATTTCAACAAGGTCTAGGTAAAACGCGTTAGTTTTGATGAAGTACGAAGGAAAATAAAAAATCCGCGACCGACTTTACATAGAAGTAAAAGACCGAGCGGATTTTTTTGTTTTTCAAAGTAGTTCGCTAAAATAACGCGATATTGAAAGAACTAAATCTTGAATTTACTCTTTTTAAAACAAGGTTTAGGTAAAACGCGTTAGTTTTGATGAAGAACGCGAAAAAGGCGAATTTCCGAAAGGTTGCTGTACCCGAAGTACTGCGCCTTGAGAAAATTCGCCTTTGACAAAGTTGTTCGCTAAAATAACGCGATATTAGAATAACTTAAGTTTGAATTATCTCTTATTTCAACAAGGTTTAGGTAAAACGCGTTAGTTTAGATGAAGTACGAAGGAAAATAAAA
Source organism: Candidatus Stercoripulliclostridium sp. (assembly GCA_045534735.1). Taxonomy (GTDB): domain Bacteria; phylum Bacillota; class Clostridia; order Christensenellales; family DTU072; genus Stercoripulliclostridium_A. The sequence goes on along the minus strand of JAZSKG010000001.1, from coordinate 2,270 downwards.
AAATCCGCTACCGACTTTATATAGAAGTAAATGATTGAGCGGATTTTTTTATTTTTCAAAGTAGTTCGCTAAAATAACGCGTTTTACATTATACTAGTTCAATAATGCACATCTCAGCATCATCACCGCGTCTAGCGCCTAGTTTGATGATACGGGTGTAACCGCCCTTTTGACCGAGATCTTCAGCGCGCTTTGCATACTTGGGTGCATATTCACGGAACATCTTTTCAATTAAGGGGTGTTTAACGTCAGCAGTACGTTTTTTGAAATCAGCCTTCTTTTCTTTGTCTGCTTGGATTTCATGAAGGTCTTCTAGAGTTGCCATCATCTTACGACGAGCAGCAAGTTTCTTGGGACCATCGTTAACGAATTCAACGTCAAATTTCTCGTCCTTTTGGTTGAGTTTTTGCTTGGTTACGGTAACGGTATCTTCATAGGTATTGATAGCGAGAGTTAGCATTTTTTCTGCTACCTTTCTTACTTCCTTTGCTCTTTCAACGGTAGTTTCAATTTTGCCGTTCCAAAGAAGTTCGGATGCTTGACTATATACCAATTGGGTTCTAATATCACTTCTTCTTCCTAATTTTCTGTTAATTGCCATATTTTACTCCTTTAATCTTCCTTGCTAGAGAGAGCAAGACCAATACCTTCAAGTTTACGGATAACTTCGTCAAGAGATTTTCTTCCGAGGTTACGTACTTTAAGCATGTCTTCTTCAGTCTTCTTAATCAAATCTTCAACGGTATAGATACCAGCACGCTTTAAGCAGTTGAGAGGACGAACGCTTAGGTCAAGTTCTTCAATGCTCATGTAGAGAGCCTTGGTTTGGCTATCGTCGTCACGGCTTACGAGAATGTCTCTGCCGTCCATGCCTTCCATAAGGTCAATGAATAGTTTAAGATGATCGCCCATTACTTTAGAAGCAAGGGATACTACTTCGCTGGGGGTAGCCGCAGCGTTAGTCTTAACGTTTAATCTGAGTTTGTCGTAGTCAATTGATTGCTCAACACGGGTGCTTTCTACCGAGTAACTAGCAGCCACAACGGGAGAATACAAAGAGTCAATTGGAATATAGCCGATGGGAGCCTTGGGGTTCTTGTTGTTCTTAGCAGCAACGTAACCTCTGCCACAACCAACGGTTAGTTCCATATTAAGGGTTGCACCCTCTTCGATGGAGCAAATGTATGCTTCGGGATTCATAACTTCTATTCCGGTGGGGAAATCAATGTCGCCTGCGCTAATAACGCCAGCAGTGTTACGAACCAACGTTACGACGGTATCTTCAAAGTTTTCGGGATCGAGAACTTTAATTGCAATTTCCTTAAGGTTAAGGATGATTTCTGCAACGTCTTCACGAACACCTTCTATGGTGCTAAACTCGTGAGCAACGCCGTCGATTTTAATGCCTTTAATAGCAGCGCCGGGGAGAGCCATGCAGAGAACTCTGCGTAGGCAGTTACCAACGGTGGTACCAAAACCTCTTTCCAAAGGTTCAACAACGAAAGTTGCTTCGGAGCCGTTAGCATTTTCCTCAACGATGATACTGGGCTTGAAAATTTCCAACATAATCTGTTCCTCCTATCGGGATTATTTAGAGTACAATTCGACGATAAGGTGTTCTGCGATAGATAGATCAACGTCTTCACGGGTGGGGATAGCCTCTACTTTACCGGTAAGAGTTTCGGTATCAAAGGAAACCCACTTGGGAAGGTTAGCAATCTTAGCGCCCTTTAGTTCTTGGAAGAAGGGCTTTTCTTTCTTGCTTTCCTTAATTGCGATAACGTCACCTTCTTTTACTAGGTAAGAAGGAATATCAACTACCTTGCCGTTAACGGTGATGTGACCGTGTGCAACAAGTTGTCTGGATTGTGCTCTGGAGGAGCCAATGCACATGCGGTATACAACGTTGTCAAGTCTTCTTTCAATAAGAACGAGCATGTTTTCGCCGGTAACGCCACGCATGTTGGCTGCCATTTCATAATACATATGGAATTGTTTTTCTAACAAACCATAACTTCTCTTTGCTTTTTGTTTTTCACGCAATTGAAGGCTGTAGCCAGATTGTTTTTTGCGTGCTGCACCATGTTGACCAGGTGCTACGGGGCGCTTGTCAAGAGCACAGTTTGCACTCAAGCAACGATCGCCTTTAAGGAATAATTTGCAACCTTCACGTCTGCAAAGTTTGCATACGGGTCCTGTATATCTTGCCATATTAATATCCTCCTAAAATTACAGTCTTCTACGCTTGGGGGGTCTGCAGCCGTTGTGAG
>JAZSKG010000056.1:0-8702 GCA_045534735.1 Candidatus Stercoripulliclostridium sp. | reverse complement strand
TAGGAATAAGAAGTGCCGTCGCAGCGCTCATATTAAATGCTGCCATAAAACTAAGTAAGAACAATGAAAAGAGTTGGGTTTGCTATTCCGTTATGGGGGTAGCACTAGTGCTAGCACTTCTTTCTACCTTTGAAATAATTAAACTTGACATGGTGTTCATTATTCTGGGCGCAGCCTTATTCGGCATCATTTGGGGAATAATAACAAGAAAGGTGAAGCCTGAAAAAAAGGTAATTAAAGAAGAAGTTACGGATACCGAAACTCCTTGTATTGCCGGAAACGAAGTGCCGGTTGACAGGGCTAAAGAAGAACATCCCGACGAAGTTAAAATAGAGCAAGAAACAAAGGCTGAAGTAACTAAAGAAGGAGGGGAAGAGTAATGCCATTACATTTAGATTTATTCCTTTCTTTCCTTAAAATTGGTTTGTTCACCATAGGTGGCGGATATGCCATGATTCCACTAATTTCCGATACGGCAATTTCTAAAGGGTGGATAACAGAAGAACTCTTAATTGACTTTATTGCAATTGCAGAGTCAACTCCCGGACCGTTTGCCGTAAACGTCGCTACCTTTATAGGCCTAGACGTAGGTGGAGCGCTTGGTGTATTTGTGTCGGTTATGGGACTTCTGCTTCCTAGCATGATTATAATGCTAACTATATACTACCTTTCCAAAAAGTTGCTCTCAAATAGGTACGTACAAGACGCATTTACCATGATTCGTCCTACCGTTACGGCACTTATACTTGCAGCGTTTGCATCGGTACTCTATGCAATCGTCGTCCTAGAAAACGATGGTGGCGAGACCTCATTTAATTGGTTTGGACTGGTATGGTTTGCAGTATGTTTCTTCCTTACATTTAAACCTAAAGTAAATGAAGAAAAATACCCTCGCATTGCACCAACAATGAAGGTCCTTAACAAAATAAAACTACACCCCATTTTGCTTATAATTTTATCGGCAGGTGTGGGTATACTATTCTACGGATTTATATTATAAGAAGATTATGAAAAATTTTAAAGTATTAGATATGCGCGTTGTCCCGGGTGACAGCGCCTACTTGGTATATAACGATAATTGTACTATACTTTACGATAGTGGTTTTGCTTTTACCGGCCACGCTCTTGCGCTTAAGATAAAAGAGATCTTGGGGGATAGAAAACTGGACTACGTATTCCTAACTCATTCCCATTACGACCATTGCTTGGGATCAGCGTACGTTTTAGAGGAGTATCCCAGCGCGATAGTGGTCGCTGGTAAGCATACGGCTGAGGTTTTTGCGCGCCCTCACGCAATAGCCAAAATGAAAGAACTGGATAACGCACACGCAAAACATTATGGCGTAGAGGAGTATGAGTTTTTAGGCGATAAACTTAGGGTTGACGTTGTTGTTAAAGAGGGGGATGAAATTAGGTGTGATGAGCATCTATTTAAGGTATATGAATTCCCCGGTCATACTAAATGCTCTATTGGATTTTACGAAGTAAACGAAAAGTTGCTCCTTTCCTCCGAAACTCTTGGTATTTACCACGGAGACGGCATATTGCCCATAAGTTTAACCGGCTTTAACGATACCTTAAACTCAATTAAAAAACTAAAAAGCATTGAGGTTGAGCATTTGCTTGTACCCCATTTAGGACTCATTGGAAGGGAAGAGACCAAGCACTATCTAAGCATAGTGGGCGGAGAATTTGAGAGGGCGAAAAACCTCATAATTTCTATGCTACAAGAGGATATAGAAAAAGAAGAAATCATAAAGAAGTTTGGTAAAGAATTTACGGGTGGGCCAATTGAGGAGATATATCCAGAGGATGCTTCACACCTTAATACCAGTTTGATGATAGATCTAATTAAAAGAGAATTTCTGAATTAATTAAAAAAGCACGCTTATTGCGTGCTTTTATATTTGGCGATATTTATTTATGCCATTAGCATTATGCAAACGGGTATGGTGACGCAAGAAAGAATGGTAGATATCATAACCTCTTTTGCGGCAAGTCCCGTATCTTTGTTTGCCATAGTAACAAACATCATAGTGTTGGTTGCAATAGGCATTGCGCCTATGGCGACAAGGTTAAGTCTAATGGGCTCAATATCCATAAAGGTGGACATAATGAGCATTACTACTAGGCCAAGAATGGGGTAAAGTATAAGTTTGATACCCGTTGCGATATATGCGCGATAATCTAGGAATAGTTCTTTTAGGTTCATCTCTGCAAGTTTGATGCCGAGTAGAGTCATGGAGAGTGGGCCAACTGCGTTTGAGAATAGACTAAATACGTTTGCTATACCGGTAAGATTGAAGCGTTGGAAGTTTAAGTTAAATATGAATAGTGGTAAAGCAATTATAAAAGAAAGGGTGGGGGGATTTAGTATTGCCTTCTTAAGACTGATGTACTTTTTATCCCCGGTAATTGCATAGTTACCAACGGTCCAGCATAGTAGGTTAAAGATTACACAAGAGCAGGAAGCGTAAAGGATGAGTTCATGTCTACCCGGTGCAAGAAGTTGTAGGAAAGGAATGCACATATAGATAAGGTTACCAAATGCTCCACCATAACTAATGATACCCTTAGAGTCTACGTCCAACTTTTTAATGGGGTGACAAATAAGTTTGCCTATGAATAAGATTGCAAGTTCCGTAACGGTAGTAAATAGGAATATAGCAAGCATATTCCAAAGAATATCCATGGTAAACTCTGTATTTAGGAATGAGTTTACGGTAACGAAAGGTTGCAAAATATAAAGAAGGGTTACAGATAAAAATTTTGATGCTTCTTCTTTATTTATCATTTTAAGTTTTGCTACTATGAAGCCGGGAACGGCCATAACTATAAGCAAAGCAACACTTTCTAAACTTGTTAAAAACAGTTGTCCCATTAGTCAATTACTCCGTAGTTAATAAGTATTGTTTCTACCTCTTTGAGTTCCCTATGTACACTTTTACGGTCACTAAACGCATATTTTATGCCCAACCAGTTTAATTTTATGAGTAGTGGGTTTTGTAGTTCCGTAACGTACATTAGACCTTTAATCATGGTTATGAAATCGCTTCTTTCCTTATTGGTAAAACCGTTATCACTTATGATGCCGTCAATTACCAAACGAAGCCAGTAGTCACATTCCTCGCGAGCCTTATCGTTAAAGGGTTTTTCTTCAAAGTCTGCAATAGTGGCATGGGAATAGTTATCCTCTTCTCCTAGGTATATTGCTCTAAAGGCCTCGCCGAAGGGCTTAAGTACCATTTCGCAAAATGAAAGATAGGAGTCGTGGCTTGCTTTGCTAGGATAAAACTTCCTTACAAACTCAATTATGGAAAGGTCTTTCCTATCAAATTCAAGTAGTAATCCAACGACAAGCGCTATTACGTGACGTTTGTTTAGTGGAAGTCTAAAACTTAGCCCATTTTCGTCGTTTACTATGGCTTTTTGGAATTCTTGTTTGTAGTCCGAGGTCCTGGTTGCGTCAGCAAGAACTTCCATGTAGGAATTATTGGAAGCAATTACTTTTAGAAAATCGGAAATAACTTTATCTACAATAATAAGCCTTGAAGAATAAAAGGCGTTTAATGCATCGTTGAATTTTTGAATATCTAATTGGTTTTCCATAGTCGGCCACTCCTTTTTGAGATTTTTTAGCATGATGAGTCTAAAAATCCTCTCAAAATTAACCTTTTTGATTGCTACTGTAATTAGTCCTTACAACTATAAATTATAATAACATAAAAATAAAGAAAAGTCTTGCAAAAGTATTATATTCATTGTATAATAATTTTAACGTTTGTAGCCTAAGATACAAACACAAAAATCATCCGAGGTGGATAGCATGAACATTTTTAAACTGCTAAAAAAGAATAAGTTGTTTTATAACTTTGAAGACAAAGAAATAAACCAAATCTTTGATTGTTTGCATGGTCACATCAACAAGTATAGCAGGGGTAGGGTTGTTGCAGAAATAGGACAACCGGTAGAAGAAATAGGCATTTTATTAAGTGGTGCTGCCGTAAAATTCATTAAAAAGCCCAATGGCGAACTGGAAAACTGTGGTGAACTCTTTGCGGGCGATATGTTCGGCGAAGTAGAAGGATACTCGGGTGATCGTACTTATAATAGTTCGGTAGTTATCGCAGAAGAAGCAACGGTTCTTTATATTTCCGTAGCAACTATCGTAAAACAATGCTCAAACAACTGTCCTTGTCACCAAAAACTTTTGGAAAATACACTTTCGTGCTTAGCAGAACGCATTGATACTATCAACAAAGATACAAAGTATCTTAAGATTAAGTCCATGCGTGGTAAAATTTCCAAATTATTCTACGACAAGTACCTTGCACAAGGAACGGAAACCATTCATCTCGGTTTCAATCGTAACGAAATGGCAGAGTACCTTAACGTTTCACGTCCTTCCATGAGCAGAGAAATGATAGCAATGCGTGAAGATGGGATCATTAGTTTTAGAAAGGACGAAATCGTCATTCATAACGTAGACGAATTACAAAGACTAGCAAACGAGGCAAGGTAGTAACTATGCCCTGGTGGATTTATTTAATAGTAGGTATAATACTTTTAATTGCAGTAGCGCTACGTGTTGGCGCTTACTTCATTTTAAAGAAACTTTACAAGCCAACTAAACGCGATTACGAATATATACTTGATTATGAAATCAAAGAAAAGGGCTTCCAAAAACGTTGGTTAGATATCCCATTTACGTCATATCGTAGAGAATCGCGTTACGGATATGAGGTGTTTGGCAGATACTACGAATGCCCCACTCCCTCTAGTAAAATCATGCTTTGCATACACGGACACAACTCCTGTGGGCTCTCTCAAATGAAGTACCTAGAACTCTTTTTAGGACTAGGATACAACGTGTTTATTCCCGACCACAAAAGAAGTGGATTTAGTGGAGGAGATATTATCACCTTTGGTGCAACCGAAAAGTACGACGTAATAGACTGGATTAACCTACTTGAAAAGGAATACCCCGGCAAACGTTTTGCTATTTTCGGCGAGTCTATGGGTGGCGCTACTTCCATGATGGTTGCAGACCTAGACAAGAGAGTAGAATTTTTAATTGAGTATTGTGGATATGCTGATTTTGAAGGGCTATTATCCAAATATATTAAAAACCAAACGATAAGAAAGATATTGGAACCTACTTTTGAGAGTGTTTCCAGACTATTCTTTAAAATTGATTTTAATGATTTTAACGCAGGTAAATCTCTTGCAAGAGTGAAAAAACCTACGCTTATAATACATTCAAAGGCTGACCAAACCGTTAATTTTTACAACTGCCAAAAACTCACTTCCATTAAGCCAGATGCAAAGGTACATGTTTTTGAGGATTCCATGCACGCGCGTTCAATGGTAAAGTATCCCGAGGAATTTACTAAAGTTGTAACCGATTTTGTTTTGGAGGCTGAAGAAAAGGTAGGATTTTAATTGATGGATGAACGTACAGAAGAAAAGGCTGTGGAAGGAGTAGAAACTCCGGAAACAGCAGTTAATCGTGCAAAGTCAATATCTATTAGCCCTAAGGCTGTTATAGTTGGCATCATAGTGGTGCTAACTTTATTTATTACGGCATACGTTTTAACGTTCGTCTTGGATAAAGGTTACTTTTTGCGTGATGCAGACGGCTCTATTATTGCCGGAACCTATCAAGTAGACGACACGCTAGACGGCATTGCTTGGTGGCAGTTTTTACTTGCTCCATTTATGATTTTGCTACCCTCAACCGAGGGCTCCATGACCGTTTGGGCGATACTCCTCCTCCTTTTAATTATAGGTGCAATATTTACTGCACTTGATGATAGTGGCATACTCGTCTATATGGTTGAGTACTTAAATAATAAACTGGGACATAGGAAGTATTTGCTACTTACCATAATGACCTTCGCTCTTATGTTCCTTGGTAGTTCTGCCGGAATGTTTGAAGAACTAATTCCTCTAGTACCCGTTATCGTTATGCTTTCATACGCACTTGGCTGGGATGCCCTCGTCGGTTTGGGAGTAAGCGTAATGGCACCTTGCTTTGGTTTTTCTGCAGCAGTTGTAAACCCATTTACCGTTGGTGTTGCTCAAACCATAGGTGGTATTCCCATGTACTCTGGAATCGGTCTACGCATTTTGACATTCGTGCTTGCTTATGCCATATTAATGGCATTCATAATTCCTTATGCTAAAAAGATAGAAAAGAACCCGGAAAAGTCTTCCGTATACGCGCTGGATTCCGAACGCAAAAAGACCTTTATGTTTAGAGTAGATGATTTTAAGGAAGACAAGGGAAAGAATAAGGCATTACTTTGGTTTGGTTGCTGGATGCTTAGCATAGTTGCTTTGGCACTAGTCTCCATTGGCGTTCCCGTTCTTGCCGACTACTTGATGTACGTCATACTGGCTATTTACGTCATTGCCGGCATAGGTGCTTGTCTGATGTGTGGCGAGAGGGGAAAGAGGCTTTTTGTAAATTTAGGAAAGGGTATGCTCACCTTACTCCCCGCCGTTGCTCTCATTCTTATTGCAGGTGGCATAAGGTACATTGTGGAAGAGGGCGACATAATGGACACCATATTGTATCACATAGTCAACCTGATAGGCGACAGAGGTGGCTTTGGTACAACCATTTTAATTTACGTTCTCATATTTGTTTTTGAGTTGTTTATTCAATCGGGTTCTGCTAAGGTTTTCCTACTTATGCCAATGATCTACGATATATGCGCGATGGTAGGAATAGACCCTCAAGTTTCCGTACTAGCATTCTGCTTTGCCGATGGTTTTGCAAACGTTCTACTTCCTACCAATGCAGGCCTCTTACTTATATTAGGTCTTACTACCGTAGACTATGCAAAATGGGTACGTTGGAGTTTGAAGATACACCTAGCATTGCTTGCTGCGACACTCGGCGTGCTTGCTCTTGCGCAGTTTGTAGTATACGTTTAAAAGACAAGACGTACACGAAATTAAAAGCCCCTTTAAGGGGCTTTTTCTTATAATTTAGAAACACTTTATTTTATACGTTTTCTAATGTTGATTAGGCGAACTATAATGGGGCTCAGAACGACGTTGACCAAAAGCTCAAAAATAAAATTGAGGCCAACATGTCCGACTATCATATATTCGCCAACGTTGGTAAATCCCGCAGAGAGGCCCCATTCTCTTATGGTATCAAAAAAGAAGAGGTAGCAACCGAGTAGGAAAATGCCTGTGTTGACTATGGGGCAAACTATTACTGAGAAAACCACTCCAAGATAGAGATTTTTCTTTTCAAAAAGTTTATATATTAGTCCGGCAACCAAACCACACAATACGCCTTTTAGTAATACGGTAACGATTGTTCCTACAACTTCATAATATTACGACTCTGAACTTAATTAGAATTCAAAATAGGCAATTGCGTTGTCGTGACAAACATCTCTCATAATTTTCTTTAGGTAGGGTAGACCGCTTTCGGGATATTCGCCATGCTCTACCAGGTTTCCTAGATAGTTCGCAAGTATTCTTCTAAAATATTCATGGCGAGCATAAGATAGGAAACTCCTAGAGTCTGTAAGCATTCCTATAAATGATGCAATAGGGGCTCCTGCTGAGTAAGTGGCGATTTGTTCTTCCATTCCTTTCTTGTGATCGTTAAACCACCAAGCGCTTCCTTGTTGAACTTTTCCTTTGAAGGGCTCACCATTAAATGCACCCATCATTGATATAAGTAAGGCATTGTCTTTTGCGTTCAAGGAGTAGAGTAGAGTTTTAGGCAATTTGCGTTGCATTGCAAGTTCGTCTAGTAGACCGTAAAGGTTGTCTACGTAGTTGTGATCGTTTACGCAGTCAAAACCTGTATCGGGGCCAAGAGCAAGGAACATAGCCTTATTTGCGTTGCGTACGCAACCAAAGTGAATCTCCATTGCCATATTGCGTTTGTGGTATTGTCTTCCGAAGAATAATAACATATCGGTTTTAAAGCCATCTATTTCTTCCTTTGTGAGAGATTCGCGATTTAATGCCTTTTCAAAAATCTCTTTTGCCTTGTAACTTGCCTTAAGATTGAAAGGTACGTAATCTAAGCCGTGGTCTGCTGCTTTGCAACCATTATCTTGGAAGAAGTCAAGACGGGATTTAAGAGCAACCTTAAGATCGTCTAAACTCTTTATGGGAAGGCCTGTAAGTTGAGAAAGTTTGGAAATATAGTCAAGGTAGTCAGTCTTTTCTATGTTTACTGCCTTGTCGGGACGGAAGGCGGGAAGAACTTTTACCTTATATCCTTCTGCCTTTAATAGTTTATGGTATTTGAGGTCGTCTATGGGATCATTCGTGGTAACTATGACTTCTACGTTTGCCTTCTCAATAATTTTTCTAACGCTTAAATCCTTGAGCGCAAGATTTGCCTTTTCGTAAATCTCTTCTGCAGATTCCTCGTTTAAAGGGGTGCTTATGCCTAAATATCTTTTTAATTCCAAATGGCTGAAGTGATAAAGAGGATTGCCGGCTAAATAGGGCAAAATGGTAGCCCAGGCTACGAAACGTTGATATTCATTACCTTTACCGGTTATTAACTTTTCGCTAACTCCCATATTGCGCATTGCACGCCATTTGTAATGATCTCCACCTAGCCAGGCGTCGGTTATAGTGTTAAACTTTACGTCTTCGTAAATTTCTTTTGCGTCTACGTGGCAGTGGTAATCTACTATAGGTAGATCTTTAACCTC
>JAZSKG010000227.1:0-4694 GCA_045534735.1 Candidatus Stercoripulliclostridium sp. | reverse complement strand
AGGCTGACAAGAAATTGTTAGTCGCACTAACGGATAATGCCGAGTGCCTAAACTTTCTCGACATACTGTTCTGTTCAATGTAGGTACAAGTATTATTCCCTGTTCTACGCCCTAGAGGCGCTTTTTTATTTTATACGGTTTCTCATAATTGAAAAAATTTAACTCGTTTTATATATTAATATATAAATCTTAAAAAAATATTGTAATCGGTTTTTTAGTGTGATATAATCTAGAGTATGGAAAATTCCGTAGTAAAGCAAAAGAAAATGGTTACGACCGCACAAAAACTTTCCCTTGGTTTTGGTGACCTAGGTTATAGTCTTGTAGCCCATACTTTTTCTTCTTACATGCTGTTTTTCGGTAATACCGTAGTTGGTGTTAGTGGTACTTTAATGGGCATTGCAATTGCATTAGGCACCGTTTGGGATGCGCTCACCGACCCGGTTATGGGATTTGTTAGTGATAATACTCGTAGCAATTTTTGGGGTAGACGTCATCTTTACATTTTAATAGGAACTATCGGTATGGCTATTGTAAACGTCTTACTTTGGTCGGTGCCACTTACACTTACTCCTGTTTTAAAGATGCTGTGGTTTACCCTTTGTATCATTTTATTACGTACTTTTACCACGATGTTCCAAACACCGGTAGCGGCACTTTCCTTGGATATGTCTAACGACTACAACGAAAGGGCTAACATTCAAATTGTAAAATCCGTGTTTACAATACTTGGTATTTTATTACCGACTCTTTTAATAGGCGTATTCCAAGTTGACTTTTTAAACGAAGCCGGTGAACTCGTAGATGGACGATTCAATCCACAAGGATATCTTGATTTCGGATACGTAACTAGCGCTTGTTGTATCCTATTTGGCATATTTATGATAATTTGCACGTATAGTCACGTTCCAAGACTTAGAGAACTTGCTAAAAAGGAAAAGGCTAGTCCTATTAGTATTCGTTCAACCAAAAAGATGTTTGTGAACTTTTTTGGTGCCCTTAAAGACAAGAACTTCCGTGGTATTACCATTGGTTATATGGTTTCCATGGTGTCCGCATCTATCCTAATTGCGGTTGGCTTTAACGTATTCACGTTTACGTTTGAGACTACCAAGTTCCAAATGTATATGATTATGGCAAGCCTATTTATAATGACTATAGCCGGTCAACCTTTCTGGATGTACATATCCAAAAAGTATGACAAGAGAAAGGCTATTATATTAGGTCAATGCATAAGTTTTGCCGGTTGCATACTACTACTCGTTATGTTTATTTTCCGTGCGCCTTTTATAGAACTAATACACAAAGGCACGTGGAACGCACTCGTTATGTGCCCACCTCTAATGCTAGCAGGTTTTGGTACGGGAGTTCTTTATAGTTTACCCGTTGCCATGATAGGTGACGTTGTGCTCATAGAGAAGGTCAAGACGGGCGAAGACAAAACGGCTACCTATTCCGGTTTCTTAACGTTTGCTAATAAGACGGGACAAGCAATATCAAACGCTGTTCTCGGTGTTATGTTAGATGTAATAGGTTTTAAAGAGGGAAGCATAACCCAAACTCCTCAGGTCGCTGCAAATCTTGGTTGGGTAATGTGTATAGGCGTAATACTTTCCGTTGGCGCCGGTATTTTGATTTTCTCAACCTGCAAACTAAAGAGAAGTGAAGTGCAAAAGGCTTTGGATACTTTAGAGCAAATAGAAAACGGAAAAGAAGAGTATGAAGAAAGCGATGCTGTGCAAATAGGGGAGGTAGAATAATGCTTTCACTTGGTGCTAGTAATGATAAAAATCTACTAAACAAATTACATAATGCCATATTCGGTTGCGATCTCGTGGGCGACGTGGCATACCTTTTGTATTTTGAGGACGAACCCATAGGAATTGCAAAACTAAGAGTTACCCCCGAAGAATTGCACGTTCAAGAAGTGGGCCTTGTAAAAGAGTATCGTGGAAAGGGCTACGGCGACTTTTTTACCAGAAGCCTTATGAATATATTCATTGACGTTACAGATCACATTTATGCCGATTATATAGATGATTATTTTCTAAAATTCGGTTTTGTGCAAAGTGGCGACGTTATGGTAGTTGAGAGTGATAAACTTATTTTTCCTCGCAAATGCCAATGTAAATAAGAAATCAACTTTTGGAGCAATATATGAACTACGAACCCTCTAATTTTATTGAAGACATCATTGTAAACGACCTAGAAAGCGGTAAGCATAGTCTCATCTATACTCGTTTTCCACCTGAACCCAACGGATATTTGCACGTTGGCCATTCCAAGAGCCTTTGCATAAACTTTGGCATCAAGGAAAAGTTTAACGGTATGTGCAATCTTCGTTTTGACGACACCAACCCCACGAAAGAGGACGTTGAGTACGTTGAATCTATTAAAGAAGACATTAAATGGTTGGGCTTTAAGTGGGATAAAGAACTTTATGCCAGCGACTATTTTGAAGAAACCTATAATTTTGCAGTAAAACTTATTCAAAAAGGCGTTGCTTACGTTTGCGATTATAACGCAGACCAAATTAGGGAAACCCGTGGTACTCTAAAAGAGCCCGGTCAAGAAAGCCCGTATCGTAATCGTTCCATAGAAGAAAACTTAACTTTATTCCGTGAAATGAGAGAGGGTAAATATGCCGACGGAAGTAAGGTTTTACGTGCAAAAATAGATATGGCTAGCCCCAATATGAATATGCGTGACCCCGTTATTTATCGTATTTTAAGGGCACATCACCATCGTACCGGCGACAAATGGTGCGTATATCCCATGTACGATTTTGCTCACCCAATAGGAGACGCACTAGACGGAGTTACCCATTCTATATGTACTTTGGAGTTTGAAGACCACCGTCCCTTGTACGACTGGGTGTGCGAACAATGTGAGTTCGTAAATCCTCCTCGTCAAATAGAGTTTGCTCGTTTGAACATAAAGAATACCATTATGAGCAAACGTTACCTAAAGCGTTTAGTTGAAAACGGACACGTTGAAGGCTGGAACGATCCTCGTATGCCCACTCTAAGCGGTATGAGAGAAAGAGGTTACCCCGCAGAGGCAATTAAGGACTTCTGCGCTCGCGTTGGCGTTGCTAAGGCAAACAGTGAAGTAGACCCCGCATTACTAGAGTTTTGCGTTAGAGAATACCTAAATAAAAATGCCGACAGAGCCATGGTTGTAGAACGTCCCCTAAAGGTTGTTATAGACAATATGGCCGATGGTGAAGAACAAGTATTTAGCGTAGTTGATAATCCCAATAATGAGAATTCGGGTACCCATAACGTTGTTTTAACAAAAGAAGTTTATATTGAAGATACGGACTTTGCACTCGTTCCTCCTCCAAAATACAAGAGGCTTGTAGAGGGTGGTTTAATTAGACTGCGCGGAGCATATATTTTACGTCACGTTTCCACCGAATTAGACGAAAACGGCACCCCTATTTGCTTGCATTGTGAATACATAGAAGACAGTGCTTCAGGTGGAGCAAACGCAGGCATAAAAGTTAAGGGAACTGTCCAATGGGTATCTTGCAACAAGTCCGTAGATTGTGAACTCTATAAGTACGAAAGCCTATTGGTTGACGCAACCGACGAAGTAACCGATTTTAACGATCGTTTAAACCCCAATTCTCTAGAAATAGTAAAGGGCGCAAAAGGCGAGTTATATCTTGACGAAGGTGAAGAGGGCAAGAGTTATCAATTCATGCGTCAAGCATACTACAAATATGCCGGGAAGAAGGACGGAGTAAGTCGTTTTTATCGCATCGTATCATTGAAAGATACCTTTAACAAATAGTTCCGTTTTTGATTTTACAACTGGTGGCGAAAGCCTTTTAGAGTGCGTGCGAATAGCGCGCACTTATACTAGTGTGTAAAATTAATGTAAAAATGTGTTGAAATTGTGAAAATTTGTAAAATAAATTTTGCCAAAGGTATTGTATTTTGGTTTTTTATCTTGTATAATAATACGCGACTAGACTTTAAATCGCGGGTTGCGTGCCCGCATTAAGGAGAAGTGGATATGGGAATTTGTAAATCATGTGGCGTTACTTTTGAAAATGGTAGCCGTTACTGCCCAAAGTGCGGTGCTAGCGTGGCTGACGACAATACCGTCATCACCGAAGCCCTTCAAAAGGCACAAGAGAATTTTGACAAAGATTCTATGGCAACTATTGACAAGGATAGAATCACTTACGTTTGTTCTGTTTGCGGAAGCATCAACCAAATAGAAAAAGATAAGTGTACTCGTTGTGGCAAGCCTCGTCCTAGAAGCGAATACGTTACCGCCCTTAAGCGCATTAACCAAGCAAAAGAAGCCATTAAAGCAGATGGTGCATTGACTGCTCCATTGCCCGTTACTATTGAGGCACCAGCAGAGCAACAACCCGTTCAAGAGGGACTTACCGTTGTTGTAAATAACTTAAACGAAGTCGTTCCTAGTGATAGTGAAAAAGCAGTTGCTCAAAACGAAGTTGCACAACCCGAGGTTCAAGCACAACCTGTTTCTCAACCCATCGTTCAACAAGTTTCCGTTCTTGGTGGTCAAGCAGGTCCTATTACTCAACCCTTCGTTGTCGTACCTTACGTAGACAGCATGTATCCTCTTCGCCAATACAATCCCAATCAACTTTATCGTTATCAACCATATACCCAAGAAGAACTTGCTGCTATGAAAGCACAACGCGAAGCAGA
>JAZSKG010000145.1:0-5150 GCA_045534735.1 Candidatus Stercoripulliclostridium sp. | reverse complement strand
TCAACATTTACTTCATCAACCACAGTCATGTTAATTTTTACAATCTTGTTCGTATCATTTAGTTTAATAGTAACGTTGGATATTGCGGCTCCCCCATCGCCTACGGCAATAATATCACATACATAAGCATCAGTTGTTGTATCGTAGTGGAAACTATCAAATTTTTTAAATGCATCCATCTCTGTAGAGAAAAGTAGCATGTAAAGAATGCCTTTTTCCATCGTTTCCGCAGTATCGTCTGTTTTCTCTTTAATAAAAGTACCATCATCTTCAGTATAAGAATAAGTACCATCGCTCACGCACTCAATATATATATTACTTTCAAAATCCAATTCGCTATCTTCAAAATGCTTCATTGTTATCTTGTAATTATCTTTATCTCTTAAAATAAGATAGCGCACATAAGTCCCTGGTTCTTCTTCTATTTTTTGAGAAATTGTATAATTATTGCCAAGCGAATATATGTTTGCCCAGTTGTCTGCCGTAATTTCTTCTTTTGATGAATCGTCGCTATCGTTAAAAAGGTCGCAACCAATTAGGCTAATAGAAGTCAACAATATGACAAATACTAAAATTAAAGATATGCAAATTTTTCTCATTTCCTACCTCCTCAATCCTTTTTACTATTTATATACTATGTATATAATTTATTATAGTTCCGTTTTACGGAACTGTCAATCCGTTTTTCGGAATTTATACTATACTTAAATTATGTACGAGGTATTTGGAAAAAAACTAAAGGAATTAAGACAAGAAAATTCTTTAAGGCAAATTGACCTAAGCCTTATTATGGGCGTTAGCAAAACAACCATTTGCCAGTGGGAAACCAGCAAACAGGAGCCCTCTTTAGAAGACATAGTAAAATTATCCAAATATTTTAACGTAAGTACTGATTTTTTATTGGATTTAGAAGACGAGTTTGGGAACAAAAAACATAACTAATTAAAATGCGAGCATTTTGCTCGCATTTTTTATCTATTTATACTTTTCTTATTGAAGTCTACTTGGTCGCTAAAAAGCAGTATTAATATAATTACATGCTGCCGTTGCTGCATTAGCCCCATCACCTACGGCGGTGGTAAGTTGACGGACGGATTTGGTACGACAGTCACCGGCCACAAAAATGCCTTCGGTTTTGGTTAGGGTGTCTTCGGTGGCAATTATGAAGCCTTGCTTATCTAGGTCAACAACGTTTTCAAACTTTTTGTTGTCGGGAACTTGGCCTATGGCTACGAATACTGCGTTGGTTTTTATTTCCATAGTCTTATCGCCATAGGTTTCTTTGAATGCTATGCCCTCAAACTTGTCTTGTCCAAGGAAAGAGGTGGAAGCATAGCCCATAATTATTTCTACGTTACTGCGTGCCTTTAATCTTTCAACGAGTAAGGATTCACCGGCAAAATAATCAAATAAAGTTACAACGGTTACTTTGGAACATATGTTGGATAGATACAATGCGTATTGGAGAGCAGAGTTACCATCCCCTATTAATACTACGTCTTTTCCTTCATAGAAAGCGCCGTCGCAAAGCGCACAGTAATATACCCCTCTTCCTATGAACTCATCTTCTCTTTGAAGTCCTAGGTGACGATGCTTTACGCCCGTTGCTATTATAACTGCTTTTGAAGTATAGACGTGGTAGTCGGTTGTTACCTTGAAACCTTTTTCATCTAGTTTTTCTATTTTCTCTACGGTTTCAAGTTCAAAAGCAACTCCTTGGTCCATTATTTGGTCAAATAAGCGATCGCTTAGGTCTTGTCCACTTATCTCTTTAATGGTGGGAAAATTCTCAACTCTGGGCGAAAATGAGATTTGTCCGCCTACCGTTTCTTTTTCTATTATAAGCACACTCTTGCCAGCGCGAAGAGCATATAACGCCGCAGTCATGCCAGAAGCACCTGCACCTATAACTATAACGTCGTAATCGTAATTCATATATCTTCCTTTCGTTTAAAATCGCCCCGCTTTCGCGGAGCGACCATTTAAGTTTTTTCTCTTAGCGAATACTATCTTCTATAAACTTCTTGATGTTAGATGCATTTTCGTATTTGCCACCGTTTGCTATTAGGGTGGGAACTGTTTTTACGTCGTTTGCTTCAAATTGTGCCTTGGTAGATGCATCTGCTACTAGTACGTCGTACTTGATGCCTGCTTTATCAAGGAGCATCTTTACCATTTTGCAGTTGGGGCAAGTAGAAGTGGTGTATAGGGTTACGCCTTCTGCCTCTTGAGGAGCGCATTCTACGCCTACTTCACCGGCGACTTGGCTGTGAGGAGTGTTGTATTTGGATACGTTATATACCTTTCTGTCCTTAAACTCTTGGCTCTTACCATCGTTCCAGTTTCTTACGGGACGATAGTAACCGGTAATACGGCTATATACTTCGGTTGCTTCGCCACAAGTGGGGCAAGTGTACTCTTCGCCACAAATATATCCGTGATCTTTACAAATAGAGTAAGTGGGGCTCATGGAGTAGTAAGGTAGGCGATAGTTTTCTGCTATCTTTCTTACTAGGTTCATAGCACTTTGCCAACTGGGTAGACGTTCGCCTAGGTATGCGTGGAATACGGTACCGGAAGTATACAAAGTATGTAATTCGTCTTGGAGATCAAGAGCAGTAAATACGTCTTCGGTATATCCTACGGGAAGATGTGAACTATTGGTGTAGTAAGGGGTATCTTCCTTTGACTTTGCAGCAGTAATGATGCCAGGATAACGTTGAACGTCATGCTTTGCTAGACGATATGAAGTAGATTCTGCGGGAGTTGCTTCTAGGTTATAAAGATCGCCGTACTTCTCTTGGTAGTCGGATAGTCTGTTTCTCATGTGGTTTAGAACTTCTATAGCAAACTTTCTTGCCTTTTCTTCGGTTAGATTTGCTCTAATCCAGTTTGCATTCAAGCATGCTTCGTTCATACCTACAAGACCTATGGTAGAGAAGTGATTGTCTAGGTTGTCTAGATAACGCTTGGTGTAGGGATATAGTCCGTTTTCAAGTAGGTTGGAGATAACGTCACGTTTAATCTTCAAACTTCTTGCAGAGATATCCATCATCTTGTCAAGACGAGCGTAGAAGTCTTTTTCATCCTTTGCAACGTATGCAAGTCTAGGCATATTGAGGGTAACTACACCGATAGAACCGGTAGATTCGCCACTACCAAAGAAGCCACCACTCTTCTTGCGAAGTTCACGTAGGTCAAGACGCAAACGACAGCACATTGAACGTACGTCGCTGGGCTCCATATCACTATTAATATAGTTGCTGAAGTAAGGAGTGCCGTATTTTGCAGTCATTTCAAATAGAAGTTTGTTGTTTTCCGTTTCAGACCAGTCAAAATCTGCAGTAATAGAATAAGTGGGAATGGGATATTGGAAGCCACGACCATTGGCATCACCTTGAATCATGGTTTCAATAAATGCCTTATTGATCATATCCATTTCTTTCTTACAATCTTTATATTTAAAGTCTTGTTCTTCTCCACCTACTATTGCGTTTAACTCTGCAAGGTCGTTTGGTACAACCCAGTCAAGAGTAATATTGCTAAATGGTGCTTGCGTACCCCAACGAGAGGGAATATTTACGCCGTAAACAAAACTTTGAATGCACTTCTTAACTTCGTAGTAAGAAAGGTTGTCCTTCTTTACAAATGGTGCAAGGTAGGTGTCAAAAGAACTGAATGCTTGTGCGCCTGCCCATTCGTTTTGCATTATACCTAGGAAGTTAACCATTTGGTTACATAGAGTGGAAAGATGACGTGCGGGAGAAGAGGTGATCTTGCCGGTAACACCACCTAAGCCCTCTTTGATGAGTTGCTTAAGTGTCCAACCTGCACAATAACCGGTAAGCATGCTCATATCGTGAATATGGATATCTGCCTTACGGTGTGCGTTTGCTATTTCTTCATCATATACTTCGCTTAGCCAATAGTTAGCAGTTATAGCGCCGGAGTTGGAAAGAATAAGTCCACCTACTGAATAGGTAACGGTACTGTTTTCCTTTACGCGCCAGTCGCTTACGCTTAGATAATCATCTATAACCTTCTTATAGTCAAGAAGAGTTCCTTGAATGTTACGTGCTTTTTCGCGTTGCTTACGATATAGAATATATGCTTTAGCAACGTCTGCGTATCCTGCTTGAATAAGTACGGTTTCTACGCTATCTTGAATGTCTTCTACGGATATAAAACCATCTTTGATTTTGCTGTTAAAATCAGCAGTAACTCTTAAAGCCAAAAGTTCTAGCGTGCTTCTATTATAATACTTATCTAATGAGTCAAAGGCTTTGGAAATTGCGCCTATAATTTTATTAGTATCAAAATCAACTATCTTACCTTCTCTATTGACAACTTGGTACATAGTCTTCCTCCTATAAAAAATGAAATCGTGCAACACTATTGTATTACACGATTATTTTTCTGTCAACAAGATTTTTACAATATATTGTGGTGATATTTGCGCAAACACCACTCTTGACCACAAAATATTGTGGTATCCCTGGCTACCGACTTTCCACGGAGGGTATGGTTTTACGCAAAATTCTTTCAAATTCGGTCATTTTCTCTTTGCTTGGAGGAGTAAAACTACCACACAAGATGTCGCCTGAATCTTTAAATGATTGTAGAAAATATTTTTTTGCGCCTTTTGCCCATTCCCCTATGGCCACCATATCTTGTGTGGCATGCAATTCGTCCATAACGGTGGTTCTAAATTCGTATGGTATGCTACCATTTTTAAGGAGTTCAATGCTTTTTTCAATTTTAGAAATTTCAACAAGGTTAAGCCCCGTTGTAAGAGCATATTTTTCCCTGCTGTTTTTTATATCCATGGCTACGTAATCCAGTAAGCCACTTTCCATAAGGTCTTGTAGCACCTCCGGATGATAACCATTAGTGTCAAGTTTTATCTTGTAGCCCAGTCCCTTGACCTTCACTAAAAATTCTTTGAGTCCCTTTTGAATGGTGGGCTCTCCTCCCGTTATAACAACGCCGTCCAAAATGCCCTGTCTCTTTTTGAGGTATGAAAAAATTTCATCTTCATTTATCTTCTCCCCTTCTCCCTTTACAAGGGTTGCGTTATGGCAGAATGGACAACGGAAAGAACACCCCGCTGTAAAAATGATGCAGGCAACTTGCCCCGGAAAATCCAGTAC
>JAZSKG010000081.1:0-12074 GCA_045534735.1 Candidatus Stercoripulliclostridium sp. | reverse complement strand
TATGCTACGTGCGCGCTACAAGAGCGCGCACGCAACCATCGCTCGTTTGTTTTTAATACTAGTTAATGAACTTCTTTCTGAATAGGAAGAAGAATGCCATTACTAGGAAGATGAATCCCATACCACTTGCTACTATCAAGATTGGGGTTGCTTCGTCTCTAGCAGTAACGAAGACTACGTGCTTACCTTCGGTAACGGAAACTTCTACGTATCCTTCTTCATCGGGCATTATTCCTTCGTGTAGTACGTTTTGGTTGCCGTCCATTAGCCATACGTTTGCGCCTATTTCGGTAAGTTCTTCACTCATCTTTATCTTGATGTGTACTTCCTTACCGTCCATGTACTCTTCCAGAGGAACTTTTTCTCCATCACGTTCAACGTAGATGATGAATGCAGTGTTTACCTTGGAGGTATAATCGTCGCCGGATAGAGTTACGGAAGGATCATGTTCTGCAACAAGTTTATCTAGTGCGCCAAAGCCGTCGGGGGTGCTTACCTTAAAGGAGATGCCGTCTACTTCCGTATTGAGTTCCGTAGGACGAATCTCAAAGGTGAAACGATAGGTATCGGGTTCTGCATAATCACCGTTTGCACTCGCGCTAATAGAGAGGTTATAAACGCCTACTTCGGTAAAGGAGTTCTCAACGAAGATGCCATCTACCTTGAATATTGGTTCCGCGCCACTAGATACGTCAACGTCAAACACGTAAGGAATACCATCATAGAGTTTGGATGTAAATATGTTGTGAACGCGTATAGTAGTTACTCTCTTCAAGGTGTAGAACGGGTTTGTGAGGTCTAATGCTACATCAACTGCCTCGTTTTCGGTATAGGTTGCAGTCAAGGGATATCTGCCGGGCTCGGTTCCACCCTCTCCATCAAGTAATACTTGAATATCAAGGTTGTCGCCCTTAAGAATCTTGCTACCTCTAATTTCATAGCCCTTCTTATTGATCTTGCTTAGAGAGGTACCCTCTTGTGCCTTAACGATTATGGTTATGGAACGCTTTACTATGGAGTACGTACCATCTACGAAGGTGATGGAGTAGTTTGCGTTTCTCATTCTTAGATCGCCTTCAGTGATGGGATATTCACCCAGTTTTCTATTGTCAACTGCAGTTGCAAGATTGCCGGCAAGGGTATCGCCATATACCAAGCCACCTTCGTTTACGGTATATTCTAGAGGTAGTAACTCGTCACCATATTGACTTTCTCTATCCACTGCCGTAACCGTTATAGGTCTAGGTATAATCTTATACTTATCGCTGGTAGGTGCAATGGTTACAATGTAGTTACCACTAGAAATAGCGCCTGCAATAGCATGTTCGCCTACTTCGTACTTATCCTTAGGCTCAAGTTTGAGTTCTACGTCTACGCCCTCAATGGGGTTGCCTGCTAGGTCTGTTACGAAGTCGGAGTTAAACGTGATGGGATCGCCGTAGTAACCTTGTTGGTTGGTAACTACAACGGTAATTTCTATGGGATTAATCTCTACGTATGCAGAATAGATTAGTCCAGAAGGAGCATGATAGTTAACTTCGTCGTGAGTGTAGGTTGCACTTATCAAGTAAATACCGGCATCCACAAACTTGAAGGGTTCTTCTTGGCTGGCACCGTCTAGGATATAGGTTACGCTTACGCCTTCTGGTAGACCAACTACTTGTATAAAGTGTTCTTCTCCGTCGTAGTCTACGGTTAGTGATTCAAATTGATATCCACTTGCTACCAAGTCGTAGGTTGCCTTGTTAACTACTACTTTATGGGTAAAGGTCTTTTGAACGTAGTTCTTGGTTTCTTGTAAGGTTACGCTTACCTCAATTATTCCACCTTCAGGAACGTTTTCAAAGGTGTTGTTTTCCCAAGTTACTACAACGTCATCATCTGCCTTAACAACAACGTCGCTATCGGGAAGTTTAATTTCTTGTAGGCTTCCGTTATATACGTAGGTTAGGTCGTCAAGTTTACTTAGGTCGGCTTCCGGAGTTGCTTGTTGTACGGTAATTACAACGTCAAGGCTTGCTTCGGTGTAGTTCTTGGTTGCAACTATGGTGTAAGTTACAACGTAGGTGCCTGCATCTACTATAACGTCAGCGGGATATCTTACGTTTGCTTGAGGTTCAGGTCTATTGGTGTATACGTAAGAGTTAGCAGTCTTGCTTAGGCTAATTTGAGAACCGGTATAGGTAAAGGTATCACGATAGCCCTCGCTCAAGTACATATGTGTCGTTGCCTTATGAATGGTGTAGTTACCTTTCTTTATGTTTAGTGCATAGTTGGTGTTTGTCCAACTTGCTCCTATAACTTCTGCATAGGTTGCTGCATCATAATATACTACGGGAATAACTTGAACGCCTAGATCTTCCTTGGTGTCGGGAGCAACCAGTTCGCTACCTTCAAGAATGTCAAATTCGCTGGTGAATACGTAAGATTCTCCGTAAACACTTTCTTGGTCTGCCATTTTGATGCTTATATTCTTGGGCGTTACAACGTATTTTGCACTTTCTACGGTTACGATATAGTTGGGGTTAGAGGCTACTGCGGAGATTACGTAGTTGCCACCAACAACGTATCTTTCTGCTGAAGTTAGTGAGAAGGTTAATGCTAAATCGTCGCCTTCGTCCACTAGTTCTGCGCTCTTAGTATAATCAGTATAAGTGGGAACGGTAGAACCGAACTCACCTACTACGTCTTGTAGAGTTAGGGTTAATTCCATGGGCTCTACGGTATAGGTTGCATTTATAACCGTGAAGTCGTACCAAGCGTTGGGAGTAATTTCTGCGTAGATTTCATAACTTTCGCCAACATTATAAACGTCACTATTTTCAACCTTAACGACTAGTGATAGGTCGCTTGCTTGGTGCAATGAACCCTCGGTTATGGTATAACGTTGACCTATGGTTGCGCTCTTAGCATATATACCCACTTGGTTTTCTAGGGTAATGGTTACTGCCCTATTGGTTATGGTGTAAACGTTACCTATAACGGATACTAGGTAGTTGGTGTTAGTACAAGTTGCGCTTAGGTCGTATTCACCGTGGTTTGCGTTCATAACGTTGCTCTTAGTTACGGTTACGCCAAGGTCGTCGCCACTTATAATGGTGCCGTCGGTTATAGTGTAGCCAACGTCAAGCGCGCTTTCTACTCTAATTTCCTCGCCGTATACGGAAGTTTGAGCCTTAAGGGTTATTTCTACGTCAAGAGGAGTGATAACCAAGGTTGCATGGAGGCTGGGGATATTATTCTTATAACCGGCAGTAACTACGTTGAATGAAGCAGTAATATCATAGGAGCCTGCGTTCTTGTAGCCGAGTCCACCGTCGGTGTAAGAAATAGTAACTTCTACGTCCTCGGGTTTATTTTCCCAAACCACTTCTATTCTTTGATATTCGCCGTTGTAGGGTACCGTTGCTCCGGTAAATGATAGACCGGAGATATCAACGTCTCTTTCCGATTCTTTTACTTCTATAATATAGGTGCCGTAAATGAAGGTATAGTTGTCGTCTTCTCCCTCAATATAAGGAATATTATATGATCCGGGCTCGGAGATTCTTGCCTTTAAGGTAGCAACGTCTACTCTAACGGGGGTAGTAGCACTTAAGTCTTCTTGGCTATCGGTATAAACGAAGCCGGTGTAAGAGATTATGAAGTCACCCTCGGAAATGTTTTCTACGTCAACGTCTAGAACGTGGTTATAGTTATAAACGATATTAACGGTTAGCGTTGCTTTGCTAATTACGTACTTACCTTTTACAAGGGTTTCAATATAGTAGTTGTTTTCGGTAGTAGAAGCAGAAAGTTCGTATTCACCTGCCTTAATACCCTCTTGTTTGGTGATAGTTAGGGTGAATGAATCTTCGCCAACTAGGTTTTCTGCCGAATATTCGTCTTGTTTAACCTCTATGGACTTGCCGTAAACGGAGCCTTGATTGTTAAGAGTAACGGTTACGCCACGTTTTTCTACAACCAAGATACCACTTTCGTAAGAAATATCGTAGTTCTTAGCAGTTGCGCCGGCGGGAGTTAGGGTATATCCACCCTCAAGAACGGGAACGTATCCGTTTGCGCCGGTGATACCACTAAAGTCTACGGTGGGAGCAGTTATAACTGCTTCCGTTTCGCCGTTTACCAAGCCGATATACTCAAGGTCGCCACTTGGAGCAGTACCATAGGTAATAGTTTCTCCCTTATACTTAACGGTTAGAGGTGCCTTTGTGATATCATAAGTTCCACTTGCAACGTATGTAAGTTTATAGTTAGTTAAAGAGTTTGCGTTGCTGGTTTGGTATATGGTGTAAGACTTTACGTCTGTGCCGGGTGCGTTAACGTTAAGTTCATAGGTAAAGCCAATACTTTCTACGGTTTCGGGGGCGATTATACCACTAATGGTAACGTTATCCTTACTGGGGGTAGGTGCCTTTCCGTCGTATACTTTGCTTTCGCCAAGGTAGGTTAGAGTTATGGTTGCCTTACCTACGTGTAGTTTACCTAGAGCATAGGTTATTTCATAGTTGGTAGCAGTTGCTTCTACCAAGCAAGAAGTGAGGTCGTAACCCTCTTGAGGACTTACGTTTATGAAACCACTTGCATTTAGTAAGGAGGTATAATCCATGCTTGCAAGGGTTAGTTGACCGTTATTAACTAGAAGGTCTTTATATTCGCCGTTTACGAAGTTGCCGTTGTGGGTTCCGTAGGTAAAGGTTACTTCTACTGCTCCACCATAGGTAATATATGCCGTAGATGAAGTAACTTCTAGAGGTGCCTTATTGATTACGTACTCACCACTAATAGAGGTTACAACGTAGTTATTTGCACTAAAGGTAAAGTATTGGTCTACGTCCTCGTATGTGCCTGCATTCTTGGGTAGATTGGAGGTAACGCTTAATACACTCTTATCTTCTCCGTCACGCAAGCCGGTTACTACGAATTTACTTGAAGTGATTTGAGTTGCGGGAGTTGCCCCGTAGGTTATATCTTCGTTATAGGTAACGCTTAGAGGCGCCTTTTCTACGGTTAAAGTACCACTTACGTAGGAAACAACGTAGTTCTTAGCAGTAGCGCCAGCGGGAGTTAAGGTATAGCCACCATCTCGTACAGGGATATATCCGTTTGCATTCTTAATACCACTAAAGTCTACGCTTGCAGTAGTAGTGAGTACTTCTAGAATGGGTTTGGAAGCATCGTCGTATTGATAGCCCGAGTAGGACACGGTTCCCTCTGGATCAATACCGTAGAGTTTGCTTTCATTTACGTAGGTTGCAGTAAGCGTTTGAGGAGTAATGGTGTACGTGCCCGTGGTTTCATTAATAACGTAGTTATCGTTATTATAAGTAAAGGTTAGGTCGTAACTACCAACGTCAACACCGGCACTCTTAGAAATGGTAACGTTAAGGTCGCCCTTAGTGTCGCCGTCTGCTAGGTCAAGTTTACCGTCGGTGGTGTCAATTTCAAACGCATCCACGGTGCTATTTACGTTAACGGTGCCGTAAACGGAAGTTTGTGGTAAAATGCTTATGCTAATTTCTCTAGCAGTAATGGTATAAGTACCTTCGCCTATGGTTAACTCGTAGTTAGAGTTAGTATTGTTGCAAGAAGGAGTTATGGTGTAAGTACCTGCACCCTTGCCACTTGTACGGCTGAGAGATATACCTGCTAAAGTGAGGTCTTCTTCGGTTACGAAGGATGCGTAACCTTCGCCGTCACTGGAGGACAATATATATCCTAGAATGCTATCGGCATTACCATATACGCTGGTTCTATCTTCTGCAGTAATCTTAATGTTTCTCTTGGTAATATCGCCAACCGTTTGGTCGGTGGTATCGTAAGAGTAGTTGAATGCCATGGAGCCACTAAGAGTTATGGTTACGTTAATAACCTTGTCGGTACCTGCATTAGCGTCAACGTAGTCTGCAGTAACGGTAAGGGTTAATTTACTTTCGTCGCCTGAAACGTAGTTACTATAACCAATACCACTTACGTTAGCAGTAGTGAGGCCGTCGTATACCTTAGAGGGTGATACGTCGTAAGCAGTGGTGAGCACTCTTTGGGTTATGGTGTAAGTGCCCTTTTCTGCCGATACGAAGTAGTTATTGTTATTATTGTTATAGGATACGATAATATCGTAGGTTCCTACCGTATTACCTTCTAGACGAGCAAGAGATATATCTGCTGAAGTGAGATCATCTTCCGTTACGAAGGATGCGTAACCTTCGCCGTCAATAGAAGATAAGGTATAGGTTAGAGAGTCTTCAACGTCACCGTATACGCTAGTCTTATCTTCTGCGGTAATCTTAATATTTCTCTTGTTTATCTTACCTTGTTTGGTTTCACTTTGAGTGTAGGAGTAGTTGTGTGCCTCGTCGCCACTTAAAACTATACTTACGTTAACGTCCTTTTCGCCTGCGTTTGCATCAACGTAGTCTGCAGTAATGGTAAGTAAAAGTTCTGCTTCGTCGTCCGGGATATGTCCACTAAAAGTGGGGTTCTCCCCTACCTGAGCAACGGTGTTACCATCGTATACCTTTATTAAGGTAACCTCATAGGAAACAGTAAGATCCTTCTTGGTAATGGTAGCCTTTAGGCTATCAGCATTAGTGCTGATATTATAGTTTTGTTGAAGGGCTCCGTTTGAATATGTAGGCGTGGGGTTAGTTAGGGTTACAACCTTGTCGGTGCCTACGTCTTTGGTATCGTAAGTTGCGCTAAGAGCAGATTCAGTATAGGAAATGGTTTCCGAGCCAACTATTGTAGATATGCTCTCTACTCCTACTTGTGCAGTAGTAGTTCCGTCGTAAACCTTACCGGTAGTATTAAATACTACGGTTACGTCCATGGGATTTATGGTTACTGCGTCAGTTAGAGTTGCGCCCGTTGTAACGAGGTTATAGTTATTACTAATATCGTAGCCGTCTTCGGTATCACCGGTTAATACAAGGTTAGAAACTATAACGTTAACGCTACCTGCATCCTTACCGGAAAGAATGGTGTCGTATGCAAGATGCAATAAGTCACTATCGTTACCTTTTGTTCCTACTACTTCGTAAGAAACCTTACTATTTGCCCAGTCGGTAGTGCCGTCATAGATCTTACTTGTTTCGGTAACTGCAAAGTTTGCGCTAAGGTCAACGGGAGAAATGGTTATGGTTTCTACCTTTTTACCCACTCTTTGAGCATTCCAAGTTACGTAGGAAGTTACGGTATAGGTATCTGCATGTTTAGGTGCAGTTATGGTTTGAGAAGATGAGTTACGGTATTCTACCGTGCTACCCATATAACCTGAACCAACAACGTTAGAAAGTTCACTTTCGGTAACGGAAACGGATTTCTCCGTTTTGTCATAGTCATAACTACCTGCACCTGTGGTAGGTATAGCCTTAAAGTAAACTTGTACCTTAATTACACCATCTAGGGGAATAGATGCATCTGGTACGTTTATGGTAAACTTATATGCGTGTTCAATGTTGGTGGTATCTAATACGTAATTACTGTTAGATGAATTTAATTCGGTATTATAAGTAGAACTAAATACGTTATCATACGTATAGCCTGCAAAATAATATCCATCATTAGGTTTAGCGTACACGTAGAATATAGTGCCCCTCGTTGTTCTTTGGTATAACTGGGCAGAGATATTTCCTCCCCCACTATCCGATCCGAAGGCAAGACCAATGCCTCCTCCTGAGTAATCGTCAAATGCATCCTCCGTATACCCGTTTACTTGGATAACCGGGGAGAAGTATTTAAAGGTCCTAGAGGCAGTATTACCCCAAATATCGGTTACTGTTAACGTATAACTATGTCCATTGCGAGTAGGTAATACGTAAGCAGAAGTAACGCTAGTAGCATTTGAATACTTTGAAAGATTTGTTGCTACTATACTATCATCATCCGATGCCGTATCGTCTTTTAGGTTTATAGATTTAATTCCGGAATAGTCTTGAACTAAAACGGGACCACTAGCATAGGAATTAGCGTCTATTCCACTAAAGGAAGTTGAATTTGAATCCGGGCTTGAAGCGAAACTAAAGTTAAAGCCTACACCGACCAAACGGCAGTCACACCCTGAACTTGCGTTAAAAGTTCCCCACAAACCAAAACGGATGTACTTATTATTACCATTACTTACACCATTAGTTACGCTAAAGTATTGATTAGAAATCGCGTTTATGCTAGCCGCGTCGCCTCTATGGTTACGTGCATTTCCTACGTATCCAACAATCTCTTCAAAGCCGTTTGCAGTACGCGCAACGTCATCACTCTCTGCGTGCCCTAATCCCACGTATGAGAAGGTATAATATGTTGCAGGAGCAGTACCCAAATTTTCCCCACTACTATTAATAGTCGTTGAAAATGATATTCTTCCGTTAATAAGAGCATTATATACGTCTTCAGAAAGTCTTACAGTTGCAAAGAAACCTACGATAAGCACACCCTTGGTAGGCTCATATCTTTGATTACAAGAGTTGTTTGCGGAAAACAACGTTTTAGATTGATCTATACCCTCCGAGCCATCATAAGTACAAATATTCGTAAGGGCATCAGAAACCTTATTGGTTTCTGTACTTGTATAATTCGCCGAACCCCAGCCCTTTGTCGTTCCATTAAATGCAACACCATCAAATAGCAAGGTATTTGATGAGTTCATTGTTAAGGTGTGCATTGTGGTTTGTTGGTAGAAACTATATTCGCTATTAGAGGCACCACCATTATAATCTTGACCATTCCACGTGCCGGAAACCAAATAACTATCGCTTGGCTTAGACATACTGTTTGTCGTGCCGTTGTCTGAGGTGGTAACAGTGCTGTCTGTATTAAAACGCAAAGAGAACGCTATATTCTCATTTTTCTTAGTGCCACTGCCTGTTGCAGTAAACTCTGCAAACAAAGCAAGTCTTAGGTACTTAGTTCCACTTGAATATGCCTCGTTTAAGGTTTGTCTTGCACCCGTTCTTAGATAATCAGTTCTAGGTTGATCGGGTTTTAAACAGTAAACGTCACTACCAAACGAGTAGCCACTACTATTGTTATACGTTAATTGCCTAGGATTATTTGTGCCAAGAACAGAACTTGTTTCTTTAAAGCCCAAGTATGTTTTTGCCACGTTATCGCCTGTTGCATTACCAATACCAACGTATAACCAGTTGTGAACCGCACCATTAGATGAAGCCAATGATCCCGAAACGGTAAAGTTAAGTTTATAAGTTCCGTTTATAATCTTTTTATAGACATCATCGCTTAATTTTGCAGTATATATGAATATTGCGTTTTCTACGCCACTACTAAAATTTGAAGACCATGTACGATTATCGGTAAAATTATGGTCCTCGCGATCGCTAACAAGAGTAAAATCCGTAGCAGAAACAGTTCCCGTTCCGGTAATGCTACCCAAACTTGCTTGCTCGCGGTTTTGGTACATGGTATCGGTATAGGAACTCCATCCGGCAACGTTATTACCAGCATACATTATTGTGGTATCATTAGTATTTTCAGTCGCAAAAACGGTACCGGGAGTACTCATTATGTTACCGGCAATTTCTGGCTCTTTTAAAGAAAGAGTAAAATTAAGACTATCTATTTTCATAGTACTTCCAGCACTACCGGGCCAACACTCTGCGTAGAAGGCTATTCTCAAATATTTGTTTTCAGCATTAGAAGTAGACGTTGAGAAAGTGGTTTTACTAAAAGAACCACAAGGTCTAACTGAATCCGGGAAAGCACCGTAGTTTGCTCCACCATATGTAGCATTAGCCTGATCTCCCTTACTGGTTAACTTGTAAGAAATTTCTTCAAATCCAGAATAAGTTACTGCGCTTGCGTCATCATAGGCTGTGCCAAGCCCAATATACAACCATGCGTCAATATCGCCATTGTATTTTCCACCACTACTATTAGATACGCTTATACCACGATTACCGGTTACCGATAGAGAAATTTGGTTTGCGCCCGTGCTTATTGCATTAAAAACGGATGGATCCAATTTAAATGTGTACATAAACATGGTGTGATATAGTTTGTCCCCACCACCTGCATACGTCCAATCATTATTTGACGTAAACTTACCATTTTCGGTAGAGTTATTAACATAACGAACGCTGTCTACCGTGGTAAAGTCGGAAGAAATATTGCTTCTAGTGAAACTCGTGGATGATATGGTTTCTAGATCTTGTTGTACAAAATATCCTCCCGTTGTTCCCTCGCTAAATTGCGTTGTACTCCACTTAATAGCAGGATCGTTGTTTCCGTCGGTAGGAACACTCATGTATGACAACTCTTCGTGAAGGGTATAAGTAAGATTTAATCCACTAATGTTCATATTCTCTCCACTAGTTGTCGTACTTGCCCAAATTTCAGTAAAGAAAGCGATCCTTAGATATTTATTTTCACTACTAGAACTTGCACTTGTAGCAAGAGAAACGTCACTTAGGCTTACACCATTCAAACCATTGCTTGAGTAGTATACACCCGCTGTCATTTCTGTTGAGCCAAGAGTTGGATTAAAAACCTTATTAACTTCATTAAATCCTCTATAAGACACCGCGGACCTATCGTTTGGTGCCGTACCTATGCCTACGTATAACATTAAACGAGCATCAATGGTTGGACTAGTTTTACCATTGGTAAAGTTTGTGGCTCCAACGGTTAGGGAACTTAACGTTACCTTTCCTGAAAGAAACTTATCATAAACATCATCGCTTAGTTTTATGGTGTGCATAAATCCAACGTGATAAAGAAGATTTGAATGGCTTGGCGCATTATCATACGTCCAAGTGTTCTTGTTGGACGTGTTAAAGTGGCCACCACCTGTGACTCCATAACTACTTAAATTTTTAGTATTATCTACACCCGTGAACTCATTTACCGTTTTTGAACCGGAAGAAACTTTTGAAATAGTGCTCATACCCGCACTGCTTTGAGACAAATGCTCTTCCAAACCGGCAAAGGATCCATTATTAACGTTTGCGTTACCGGTGGGCAACGTCATAGAGGCCGAAGTTGCAGAATAAGGACTCAAACTTAGTCCTACTGCAACGTTAGAAATGGTGATTGCACCAGAGGTTGCAGTTACATCGGATTGCATAAATATACCTAAACGTATATATTTATTGGTTCCACTTACTATTACGTTTTCGTACGTTGCATCCGTCATGCTTAAACTAAAACTGGATGCCGTTGTTGTTACTGTTTTATCATTAACATCAGAGAACACGCCCTTTGCCTCTACGAAACCTGCGTAAGGGGAAACCGTTTCGTTCAACGTGCCGTTGACTGTACTACTAGAGTTCGCTTGACCAAGACCTGCATAAATCCAAAGTTTAACTTTGCCTTCACCATTTGCACTTGAAATACTACCACTTACGGTTCCACCAGCACTAGCAGTTAAAGCAGCAAGACTTGAATAATGGCTATCTTCCACTTTGAACGTATAGAAAAATGCTGTATAATACGTACCAGCCGTACTGGGAGACGTCCAACTATTGTATGCAGTAAACCTACTATTGTTTACAGAGTCTGCAGTAGTAAGTCTATCAGAAGTACTAGGCGTATAACTCCAACTCGTACTACCTGAAGCAACTCCTACGGTTGCTTGCGAATAGCCATTGGCCGTCAAGGTCGTTCCCCAGGGATTGGAGGTTTCTGCCCTTGCTGTGAAATTTACAGAAGTAAACATAATGCCAAAAATTAGCACCAATGCTACAAATACTATTACAAAGGCAGTCGGTTTAGTGATTCTTCTATTAGTTATAACTCTGTTCATAATCTATTCTCCTAGATATCAACGTTTCCGTTGGTAAGTGGATTCCTCGTTTTTTCTTTGTTGGTTTTTGTTATTTTTCTAGGTATATCTCTTTTAAGTGAGCCATACTCTCTTGGGTAGTCTTGTCTGGGTTTCTAGTGAAATCGTGTTCTATTAGTGCATATTCCGTTCCACTCTCTTCTGCCACTCGGAGTATCTCTCCGAAGTCTAAGACTCCTTTTCCTACGTCGCGTATGCGCGGTATCTTTAGTATACTGGGCTTGCCGTCTTTAAGATGTATATCTCTCACTCGCCCTTTTAGCCTTCCCAACCATTCCGTTGG
>JAZSKG010000191.1:0-3825 GCA_045534735.1 Candidatus Stercoripulliclostridium sp. | reverse complement strand
TGTGCTTCTTTTTTATCTATTAGACCATTTTCACCTATTAGTACTTCTACTTTGTATAGAGGTTGTTCATCAACCGGATTTAACTCATGCGTCCACCAAAGTATGGGGTCTTCTATGGTAATGGTTCTACTAATATTTGAAGAAAGCAAACCGGATTTTTTAATAACGTTTCCGTTTGGTGAAGTGATTTTTATAAAATAAAAAGTACCGTCACAATACGAACTTGAAGCGCCTATTACGTTGAATGAGACGTCTAAATCTACAATACTATTTACATGCTTTTGCACAACTTTTAAATCAGTTATTCTAGGAGAATAACCATAATCCAAGAATATATCTTTAGTTATGCCTACGTAAGGAATCTCCGGGCCCCAATCCCAACCAAAGTGACTTTGATTTTTCCTTATGAAGACACGCTTATCTATTCCCGTAAAAAACGTATTTTTTGAAACCCTATTACTTTCTTCAATTGCATATTTATTTGGTGAACGGAAAATGATTTCAATAACGTTTTCACCAACTTTTGAATATTCTTTTATGTTAAATCTATAACCAATATGAGCATTATTAGTGCTAGCGACTAAGTTACCATTAATATAAATCTCGGTAACTGTGTCTAAACATTCTGCAACTAAATCAATGCGAGGCGAAGAAAAAATATTTTCACTTATATTAAAAATACGAGAGTATGACCAATCCTTATCGCCGACCCAAAGAGTCTCTTTTTCATTAGTCTTGACAAATGGGTCAACAATTAATTTATTTCTAAGTAAATCATTAAAATTAGTTGAAGGAACGTTACCTTCAAAAACTTCAGAGTTATCAGTTAAATTCTTTACATTCCAAATTCCATTTAGAGATAGTTTCATAATCACCTCGTATAGTACTTATATTTTAACATACGATTAAGCAAAACACAAGATAGAACTTCTCTGTTTACAAATCACATTATTAGTGTTATAATGCAATTATCAAACTAAGGAGATTAATTATGACAGAAATAGAAAACGAAGTTTTATTGGAAAATAAAAGTGATGATAAAAAAGAAAGAATTAAAGAACTAGTCTATAAATATTCTTCACTTGTTCTACTCGTCGTAAGTTTCATATATTTTACCGTATATGGTTTTTTGGAAAATCCTTTCTTACCCAGTGGTACGGCAAGTGAAATAGGACTCAAATACCCTATCGCATTTAAATTTTGGGGAGTTACTTCAGGCTCGGCATTAGCTTGTAACCTATGTTATATGTATAGCCACAATGAATTTAAAAACAAAACAATAAAAATCATAGGATACGTTTGTATGGCTCTAGGTGTAGTATGCATTATGACTTGCGTACACGTACCATCAACTAGGGTTTTCGGGCTACAAATGATAGTACATTGGGGAACTGCTCTTTCATTTGCACTATTTTTTGCCGTTGCACTTATCCTCTTCTTATTATTCCCAAAGATGAAAAATAAAAAATACCTAATAACAACTATTGCTTTTGGGATTTTACTTCTTTGTATAGTAATTGCTCTTATTATTTGGGGAAAGAATGGTTTTATAGAAAGCCTTCCAATGTGGGCAGCATATATTATAATATTCCTTAAAAACTTTACTCCTGTTTATAATTAAGTCGGATAAAATAAAAGTGGAACCAAATGGTTCCACTTTTTTTAGTTGGTATCTATTTGTTATTTTTATATTGTTCCAAAATCTGTATTAACTTTTCTTTATTTTTCTCGTCAAATACAAATTTGGTTGTGGATGCCGTGAGTGTATCAAACCCATTTTTATCACCGCAGAATAAAATAGTATTATCTTTGATTTTATAGTCATAAAAATTGGACCACTCAATAAACTTGTACTGAATTACAATGCCTTTATCTAAAACTGCACATCTAAAAGTTATCATCAATATTACTAATGCAATTAAAGAAAGTGTCACAACCAAAACACAAACACCAACTACGTAAGCCTTTAAAATCGCCATTAAAACAACGTCAACTATAGTACAAACGAATAAAAAAGAAGCGATAAAATATGGCCATTTGCTTCGTGCATATATCGGAACCAATACTACGGAAGTATTAAACCTCTTTTTAATAGATAATAATTTGCAAATTAATGCAATGGCCCATCCTAGCGTCAATAACGCTATTGCTATAGAAATAATCATTATAATTAAGTTAAGCATATTTCACCTACACAAAATATTCCCTTGCGGAAATGAGCATTTCTTCTAGCAATGCTCTTTCTCCTTGTACATTAATAACCAACTCTGGTTGAGCAAAGACCCCTAATATTCTGCCATCTGGCGAAGAAAGCCCTGCTACTGCTCGCTGTGATCCATAAGGGTTATCCGGATATATAATTGTTGGATATCCAAGATGGTCAACAAATTGCATAGCAATCTGACCATAACAAGTAAGAACTCTACGAGCGTCATCAGTTGCAACGAATTTTAATTTTTCACCTGCCGGCGCTACTAAATATTTAGCATTTGTATCAATATTGTTAAGGAATGGAGAATGATTATTAACAATAATAATTCTTGGAATTTTTGCTGAGGTTTCCTTGCTGGCGTTGTCTTTCAACTCAACGTTTTTAGGTTTTCCCATTTCTGCATTGCCACATGCTAGATATCCTAATTCCAGGAGAACTCTTGCGCCCTCCCCTGTGCCCAATATTAGCCCATCTTGGCTAAATAATAGTTGATTCAATGCATCTAATACTACCGGATTATGCAATGCATTATAAAATGCAGTATGCGATGAGTTAAAATATGATTTTCCAGAACAAATCAACAAATCTGTTTTAACTATTTGTTCGCGAAGTTTTAAAGCAAAATTAGAGGAAATTGAGCCTTCCTGTGGTAGCCTTACCGAAGATACAACGAAGCCAGTTTTATCAAGTAACTTTGCAAACACTTTTTCAGAAGTATCATCGTTGTGAAGAATGAGTGCTCTGGGATTAATGCGCTTAGATATAGCACTTGGTACGGCTTGAGGTCTACGTTCAATTCTAGGGACCCTGTGATATGGATTATTTTCAAAAGGATATTTAGAGATTATTCTTTCAATTTCTTCTTGAGAAATTTCAACGTCAGCCCCTCTAATAATTCCAGAATCGTCTACTACACCAAGATATGTACCATTGAAAGAATCAACGTCCCACTCATCATTTACTGCGAGCAAAATATCACCGCTGGATTCTTTGAAAGTCTTTTCATCAACCTTTGCAAAACTAAAACCAAGTTTATTGCCAGCAGTTGCTTTAATTACAGCGTCGGCAATATTATATTCTATAACTCTTCCAGACGTAATGTTACCTACGTTAATATTAATATTAATTTGTGAAGAAAACTTAAGAAGATATTTAAAATCTGGCACGCCAAATTCATCTCTTGGAATAGCAAAAAAGTAAACCTTATCCCCCTTTTTAAAGAGGTTACTTATGGTTTTATTTGCTAGAACTGTACCTATTGCTGTAACGTCGGCAAAAACGCCACTGGAATTAAGATTATGCTTAAGTTCAATGGAATTACCCATTGTACCGACTGATAAATTATGCTGAGCGTACAAGCAACCTAAACTTTTAGAAAGAGCAGCTCCCCTAACAAGTCTATTCCCGGAGACGTCATAAAGTAAATTTGCGCTAATGGCCGTATCGCAAAGAGGCACGCCTTGAACCACTAATTTCATGAGCGCAGACACAACTGCGTTAACCATTATTGTAAAATCATTATTACCAATACTGTGGTTAACGTTAGACGTCATAAGTGCACATTCATCATCAAAAAGTTCAAGCGATGGTTTTAAAGGAAGAACGTGCATGGG
>JAZSKG010000109.1:0-4157 GCA_045534735.1 Candidatus Stercoripulliclostridium sp. | reverse complement strand
TAGAGATTTCTTCAACTTTTTCTTTTGTTACGAAAGGAACTTTCATTTGATACTCCTTGTGAGTAGAGATTTTTGTATTTTTTATTAGGTAGTTTTATATTATACTACATTATATTATAACGAAAATGAATAGTCAAGACATATGCGCGCAAATAAGAAAAGGGGTATTTACATTTCTTTAGTTTATGGTATAATTAAATAAGCAAACTAAGGAGAAGATTTTTATGGCAAACAATGACATAGTCCTTAAAAAATCAACTAAACTAAGTGGAAAAACTTGGGTGTGTATCCTAATTTTCGGCTTGGCAGGTCAACTTGCTTGGATGGTGGAAAATATGTACTTTTCTGCATTCATACAAGCAAATATCACCAAGGAGGCCTGGGCGACCAGCCTTGCAGTTGCCTCTAGCGCAGTAGTCGCTGCAGTTGCAACCATATTTGGTGGCGCGCTCTCCGATAGACTGGGAAAACGTAAGATTTTCGTTTCACTGGGCTACATAATTTGGGGTGCGGTTACTGCCTCGTTTGCCTTCTTCGGCAACTCACAAATAGACCCCGATAAGGTAGTCGGCACGGTAATAATCTTTGCAATAATGGACTGCATAATGACGGTGTTCGGTTCCGTTTCCAACGACGCCGCGTTCTCTGCTTGGGTTACCGACGTAACCGATATTACCAATAGAGGTCTTGTTGACGTTATAATTTCCATGATGCCAATAGCCTCCCTTATGATAATATTCGTAGGCTTTGACGGAATGACTAAAAACGGACAATGGACTCTCTTCTTTATCATTTTGGGAGCCCTAACTGCCTTTATAGGTATTCTTGGTCTATTCCTCTTTAAGGATAGCCCCAACCTAAAACCACATACCGATGGTAAGTATCTAAAGGAAGTTTTCTTTGGCTTTATTCCTAAAAACATACGTGAACACAAGATGATTTACGTTTGCTTAATCGCCATGATGTTTTCTTCCCTTTCCCTACAAATGTGGCAACCTTACATGATAAGCCTTTTCCAATTTACGCTAGGCATAGAAAACTACGTTATACCTATTGCAATCATAGTTGTGCTTTCTGCCGTTCTTTCCGTAGTAGGTGGCAAACTAATGGACAAATTCGGTAAGACACATTTCTATTTCCCCGTTGCATCCATAGGCGTAATAGGTGGTCTTATGTGCTACTTTATTAAATTCCTAAATCCAAGCGACACCATAGGCAAAATGATAATGCTAATTATAGGTGGTACCCTAATTATGGGTGGCTCCATGATGTGCTCCGGACTATTCTTTGCAACCTCTCGTGACCGTACCCCCAGCGATAAAGCCGGTTGTTTCCAAGGTATAAGAATGGTTATAGTAATCATGATGCCCATGGTACTTGCCTCCATAATTTGCCCCTTCGTAATAGAAGGCTTTGGTATGGAACCTTCTCTAGAACTCATAGAAATGGGCGCATATAAAGCCGGTGAAAAGGTTTACCCCTACGAACTCTTTATCTTTAGTGCTTTAATAGCAGGCTTCGTCTTTATTCCAGCCTTTATTTGCAGAAGGTCGGAGGGGAAGTTTAGGAATGAGAAGATTAAAGAACTCAACATAGAGTAGACTTCGTATTTTAGCGCATTACTTTGTTAAAAGAACCTCCGACTGCGAGTTACGTACCTCTAGTACGCGCCTCTTGTCGGAGGTTTTTTGCCTCGTACTGCATCTAAACTACGAAGTCTACTTGTGGTCTAACACAAACAAGAGGTAATACGTGCTGAATAATATGGTTTTACCTAGACTTCGTTTTGAAAAGAGATAATCCAAACTTAAGTTCTTCCAAGTTTAAATTGCTTCCGTGTGAGCGAAGAGAAACGTAGCGAAGCAATTTTGCATTCTGCATTTTGCATTTTGCATTTTGCACTTTGCATTTTGCATTCTGCATTCTGAATTCTGCATTCTAAACATTCCTCTTTACATTTCTTCTCGTATGGTATATAATTAGATTAGATAGTAAATTTATTTGGAGTGTGTTATGGCTCATCATAGTAGTGGCGATATGCTACGTGGACATACGGAAACTATTATCCTTAGAATTTTAAAGGAAGGGGACTCCTACGGCTACGAGATCGCAAAGAAAATTATGGATGGTGGCGAGGGTTACGTGGAAGTAAAAGACGCGACCATATATACGGCTTTTAGACGTATGGAAGACGAGGGACTCCTTGCAACCTACTGGGGCGACGGCGTAGGTGGTGCAAGAAGAAGGTACTACAAAATTACCGAAAAGGGCGAGCGCTTCTATGACCACAAGATTGAGGAGTGGACGGAAGTAGATCGCGTACTAAATAAACTCATAAGGGGGCAGTAAAATGTTAGACCGCTTTAAGAGTTATTTGGATAAAACCTTTAAATATCTTCCCTACACGGAAGAGGCAGACGCGCTAAGAGAAGAAATGCTTAGTGGCCTTATGGAAAGGGCAGAGGACCTTAGAAGTGAAGGACTAACGGAAGAGCAAATTTTTGAGCGCGCAGTTGAAAGTTTGGGGGATTATACGGAAACGATAAAAGCCCTAAAAAGGAAACCATTTGCCGTATTTAAGGATGCTAAATTCCTACGTGGAGTGCTTGGCGCCGTTTGCTTTATTCTTACTTGCGTAGTGCTTTATCTTGTGCTTGGAGTATCCCTTAACCTCTGGGGAAAGGGGGCTTTAATCATATTCCCAAGTATGGCTGTAATCCTATACTTTGCTTTGTCGTTTAGCCTACTTCAAAGGAACGTGAAATTCAAAAGGCATTTTACAAGTGGAGCCATAATAGGAAGCATATTCGTAATACTCGTTACTGCTCTTTTCTTCATTCTTTGGGTTAGTGGCATTAGTCCAAAATACGGCTGGACCTCGTTTACTTATATACCATTTTTAATAGTGGTCGCCCACTTTATAGCAAGGGCATATTTAAGGAAAAAGAAGATGCTTTTCCCATCTTACGCGCTACTCGTTTTTTTCGTAGTTACACCCGTATATTTAACTACGAGTATGGTAACGGGGCTTTGGCATCCACTTTGGATACTCTTTGTGGTTGCTCTCTTGGTAGTGGTAATTTGGGGAGTCGTTCTTTCCGGTAAATTCATAAAGAAAAAAACTGAGTGGGGTAGAAAATGAAGGTTTTAAAGGTCTTTTTAATTATCATTTTTGCACTTATACTGGCAGTAGGTGGCTTAATTCTTGCCGACTATCTTGCCAAAGGTTTTGACCTGGGTATTTTTGACGATGCAGTTTTGGAGGAAAATACCTACGAGGTTTCTACACCCTTTGCCACCCTAAAAATTGACTGCGACGTAGCCGACGTGGAAGTGGTTTTGGGTGACTCCTCAACCGTGAAAATTGAAACCAAAAATCGCGAAGGTATGGGTTTTACCAATAAGGTAGAGGGCGATACCCTTATAATCAATCAAGTTGACTCTCGCCCTTGGTACAATCTTTTCGGCATATATAGTAAACGCAACGTCGTTAAGGTATATCTTCCCGCATCTTTTAACGGCAACCTAGCAGTTGAGGACGACACCGGCGACGTTAAAGTAACCGGCCTTACCCTAATAAGATGCTCCATTGAAAGCGATACCGGTGATATAACCATAAATAACCTAACTGCCCTAAGTTCGGAAATAGACAGCGATACCGGAGATATAAACGCTGACGGCATAAAGGGTGGTAGTTACGACGTAGGCGCCGAGACGGGAAATATAACCCTAAAGAAGGTAGAGGTAGAAACGTTATCCCTAGAAGTTGAGACCGGCGATATAACTTTAGAAAACGGAAAACTTACCAAGAAACTCCAAATAGAGGGTGAAACCGGGGAAATATCCTTAAAGAAGGTATATGCAGAGAACCTAGACGTTAAAAATGAAACGGGCGACGTAACCTTTGTGGACCTTGACGGATATGACATAAAGATAGAAAACGATAGTGGTGACGTAAGTGGCAATATACTTACGAACAAGATATACGATATACATACTTCATCAGGCGACGTCAATTTTCCCCGTCCCGAAGAGGGTGGTGGCAGATGCTACGTAAGAACGCGTTCGGGGGACGTGGAGATAGAGAAAGTGGGGAGTGCGGAATGCAATTTGAGTGCGGGGTGCGGAGTGGGGAGTGCGGAAGAGGGTTCACTTCA
>JAZSKG010000137.1:0-4556 GCA_045534735.1 Candidatus Stercoripulliclostridium sp. | reverse complement strand
CAACTCCTTGGCTCACAGAACGACATGGCTACGATCCGACTTATCCCACTCTCTCCGCCATTTGAGACAGTGACGAACCCGCAAGAAGATGTTCGTTACTGTTTTTTCTTTTAGATATCAAAAAGCCCTAATAAGATCGCTAAAAGATCTATTAGGGCTTACTTTTTTGGGTTACTTACACTTTTTAAGTCTTATCATCCAAAATTGATATAGATATTAGCAATATGTAATTTTTGAAGAAATAATTTCTGTTTCACTGTAATCGTGCTTTTTCAAAAACAAATCCATATCGCTCCTGCGTATTTTATTTTTAGGACCAAGCCAAATAGACTTAATAGGAATTTCATTAAGTTCGTTAAGCCCTATTTTACAATATGGGATTAAATCATCCTCTGTTGGATGAAAATCTATTTTATCTTGCAAAAATGCTATTGTTTCTGAAAAACCATTCGGCCCGATAAGGGGTTGCTCCAACTTACTACATAACCATTCAGGATTCTTATAAGCTGGGCAAGTGAAAAACATTCTCCACTCTCGTTCTTCCCTAAATGCAAAAGATTTATATTGTAATGAATCAGTAAAAGCGGCCTCTAACATACCATTAAAATTATATCCTAGCAAACCATCTGTATCTGGATCCAAGTTGTCTTTTGTCATCTCTGATACAATCCATCTGCGTAAACCTTTCAAAGATTGCAATATATCCTTCGCGGATCTTCTGATTACATTACCTATACCTTCTTCTACCAAATAGGTTACTTGTTTTAACTGCAATACACCATTTGTAGAAAGACAATATTGCTCCAAAGCATCTTTTGAGAACCCTATACAACAACCTTTCCCATTGTCGGCGTAACCTCGCCATTGACTTAGTGAATCCGCTGCTTCGCTAAAGCACAGCACAAAATTCGAAAAATCACCAGATGCGAATTTGCGTCTCCAATAATCATAAGAAACTTCTATTAACTTAGAAAATGCCTGTTCATTAAACTTGCCCTCGAATTGAAAACGAAATGGTTTTTGATAATAAAGCTCTTCCAAACAATCTAGTATCTCTGGAAAAAACAAACTCAACTCGCGATAATCATTGCTTTTTTGAATATCACTCAATCGTATGTTTTTAGACCTTAAAATGCTGAAGCATTTATCAT
The DNA here is from genome assembly GCA_045534735.1 of Candidatus Stercoripulliclostridium sp. Taxonomy (GTDB): domain Bacteria; phylum Bacillota; class Clostridia; order Christensenellales; family DTU072; genus Stercoripulliclostridium_A. The sequence continues at coordinate 3,405 of JAZSKG010000137.1, read as the reverse complement.
TAGAACAATAATGGTATAATTCTTTTGTCATATTCTCTCTCATCAAGAGCCCTCCCTTAATTTAAAAGCCTTGCTTTCATTTCTTTCTTCTTGCTCCAATCATATCTTTTCCCTTTTTGGCGTCTATCCATCGAGCAATCATTCCATGTGGAAAGTTTAGAAAGACATTGTTTAATGAACGCTTGTTTATAAATCTCTTTACACGTTTGAGTGTTGTTGAAATTATAGCCCGAAAGTTCAACGTCTTTTCCCTCTAAAAATGCTTGTCTTACTTCGTAGGCATCGGCAGGATTGCCGTCAATTTTAAATGTAACGTTAAAAGATGGGTCTAACATAACCCACTTATTTTGCTCTTCATAGAAAAATCTAACCGTAAAATGATTATCAACATCTCTCACGCTACGCATACAAAGTGGATAGGCTTTTAACCCCAAAGAAATAAGCATATCGGTTAATACAATGGCTTTTTCTCTACAACAAATAGCCTTTTTGAATCCTTTATCAAAAGAATAATCCAAAATAGCCAAACTATCGTCCGGATTCCAACCTTTGCTTGCTCCATTATAGCAAGTGTGATTGGTGAGCCATTGCATTAGATTTTGGGCTTTTGAAAAACTATCGCCATCCCCTGCAACTTCGTCAAGATTATATTTCTCTTTCAACTCAAAGTGTAACGAACAAGGTGTAAACAAGCTTTCAGCCGTCGTCGTGGACAATGTTTCATCATCACAAACTACAAGTGGCGCAAAGTCACTCGCATCCAATTTTTCTACAAACTTAAGATAGTTGTCCCACTTTTGTAATCTTAATAGTTTAATTAAACGGAAAATTTGCATATGCTTACCTTTTATTTGTTTCCAACAAATCTTCTATGTTGCAACCTAAAGCTCTTGCTAATTGGAAAAGCTTTATTGCCGGAGCCATGTTTATATCTAATTGCCTTTGCTCATAAAGTTGAATAGACCTCAAAGACACTTTACTAAACCTGGACAATTGTGCTTGCGACATATTTGCATTTTTTCTATAACTTGCTAAGTTTGTTTCCTTTTGAAAAACAATATCATTTGCAACTTCGACAAACTTATTTAGGCTTGCTTCATGCAAAGGATTGTACATTGCAATTATTCTCGAAGGTGGCAATTTGTTGCCGATTTGCTCAAAGCTTAATCCAGTATACCACTGATAATATGCTAAAACATATCCACACCAGTATTGTGGGCTTCTTCCCATTCCTCTCGGATAAATAAGTGGCATGGAATCACCAACAATTTCATAATTTAAATTAGTACGGCTCACCGCTGCAGCCTGTGCTCCAATGCCAGCAAAGGCTTCAAACGCCCTTAATTTTTTTGCTTCACCGCGTCTCCCTCTCTTGTAAATTATAAGAAACAATAGTGTTATTTAATATATTAGCATATATTACTTTTTTTCTCAATAGCCAATTTAGTGCGACACAGCAAAAAACAATAGTCTGTAACAAAATAGAGACAATCAAAAAGCCAACCATCATGGTTGAGTGATAAAAATGACATAATGTGAGTTATTTAGAAATTGCTTTTTTTAAATACTTAAATATTATTGATATCACAAAAGTAGGTACACCTACAGCTAAGCCAATCATACCTGGTAAAGTAAAATAACCCAATATTTTCTTTATGTTTAAAATCTCTGGCAACAAATCTAGAATAACTAATATTTCCGCATTTAAAATTTCGGTAATCGTTGTCCAGATTATCGTTACAATATCAGTAAAAACTTGCATCTTTCCACCTCCTTTTTATTAAAATATAACACATAGAATATATCTAATTAGGATTAAAAAACTAGTGAGATCAGCTAACGTTCTTGTTATTGAAAAATGGTTGTGTGTTTGTTTTTTTGTATAGTAGTAAGCCTTTTTCAAAATGCCCTCCAAGTGAAACACGAGACGAACCCGTCTCGTGTTTTTGTATTTTATTAAAGGAATGATGGTGCATTACATTTTGAACCAATAATAACTCTCCTTTGATGATTTAAACATCTCGGCATTGTTTGCTGGATCGGATACGTTAATGGAGCCACCACCAACAATGTTCTCCCAATCGTCTTTATATTTTACTTTATCCCAAGTAGTAGTATCCTCAAAATATATGCTAGATAGAGAGTTGCAAGCAAATGCATAAGCGCCTATCCTATTGACGTTTACACCTATCGTTACATTTGCTAACACCTTACTCCAAGCAAAAGCATAAGAATCAATTAGCGTTACGTTGTTACCAATGGTTACGTCGGTTAAATATTCACTATATGCAAAAGCGCGCTCTCCTATGGTGGTTACACCTTCGGGTACGACAAAGGAGGTTGCCGGCTTTCCTAGTGCGTATTGTATAAGAACGTTTCCTTCTAAATTATATAAGTTACCTTCTTTGCTGGAAAAATGCTCGTTACCTTCTGCAACGTTTATGCTAGTTAACTTCAAGTTATCACGAATCAACTCATCACCTATGGTTTCTACGGATTTTCCTAAGGTCAAGTCTAATAAATTTTTACATCCTAAGAAAGCATAACTTCCAATTGTAGTTACCGAGTCCGGAATGGTTACGGAAATCAAACCCGTCCAACCAAACGCCTGCTCCTCTATGCTTTCTAGACCTTTACTGAAGGTTACATATTTTAGTTCAAAACAATCATAAAATGCCTTTTTACCTACACGCGTTACGGAATCGTGCATTACAAGCGTCTTTACGTGGTTGTATCCTAAAAATGCAAAGTCCTTTATTTCTGTTATAGTCGTGGGGATTTCAATAGTTCTTGGTTCTGCACCATCAAGATATTTTGCTTCCGGAGTGCCGTCAAAATATAATAGATTTGCTTCATTTACTGGGTTTGCATATGCATCAGCAAAATCAATTCTGCACCACGTCTCTACGCTACCAAGATAGTCTACGCGATTAAGGCTCGTGGCATAAAATGCAAAACTTCCTATGCTATTTACGTGCTCTCCCAAAACAACCCTTTTTAATGACGAGCAAATATAAAATGCGCTCTCCCTAATGCTAGTTACGGGTTTACCATTATAGGTTGTAATTACTACTTCCTTGGGCTCTCCGGTATATCCACTAACTTCATAGGTATCGTCTTCTTTTAAAGTAAAGGTTAGGAGTCCCATATACTTTTGACAGATATCGCAGTGGTCGTCAAATACCTCGTCTACGCAATGAGATATTATGCTCGTACACATATCACACCTATGGTCGTTATTGTCGTCTAGACATTTTGTAAGTTCCTTTCTGCAAATGTCACATTTATGGTCGTTATTATTGTCGGCACATTCACTTAGTTTAGTTCCACAAACGTCGCAAAGGTGGTCATCCTCATCACTACATTTGCTTAATTCCTCGTTACACGTATCACAGTAGTGATCGC
>JAZSKG010000172.1:0-1802 GCA_045534735.1 Candidatus Stercoripulliclostridium sp. | reverse complement strand
AGTGGAACAAGTCAACTTATGGTGAACTACGTACTGGGAGATACTGGAATCTACGTACTCCACTTTATTCGCGTGGAAGACTAAAACACAAAGGATAAAAGGATGCAACCTAATCAAACGGTAGAATTAAAAATTATTGATTTAGGAATAGAAGGAGAAGGCATAGCAAAATTTGAAGGCTATACCTTCTTCGTTCCGTATGCGCTACCCGGAGAGGTTGTAAAAGCAAAAATAACCCACATTAAGAAAAACAAGCAGTTAGCCTATGCTACTTTAAAGGAAGTCGTTGAGGCATCTCCAAGTAGAGTTAAACCACCTTGCAATAGATTTGGTAGATGTGGTGGATGTACGGAAATGCACCTAGACTACCAAAAACAATTAGAGTATAAACATAAAAATCTCCAAACCATACTGCGCAAAAATGCAGGCTATGAAGGAATAATTAACGACGTTGTTCCCTCTAGCCCATTTGCGTATCGCAACAAAGCCCAACTTCCATTTGGAATGGTTAATGGTAAGGTTGCAGTAGGGTTCTATGGAACAGGAACGCACAAAATCGTTTCTTCCACAAAATGCTTTTTGCATGGCGAATGGTTAGAAAAACTTATTAAAATAACCCTAGACTTTGCAAATGAAGAGGGATTAACTGCGTATGATGAAGTAAGTAGAAAAGGACTATTAAGGCATCTTGTGGCAAGATATCTTGGTGGTAAAATGGTGGTTACTCTTGTTGTAAACGGTCATTCCGTTAGTGGCATAAATAAGTATGCAGAAGCCCTGGAAAATGAGTTCCCGGGAGTATCTCTTTATTTAAGCCCAAACACTCGTGACACCAACGTTATAATGGGTAATACACTTGTCCCCATAAAACCCATACCACAATCGGTGGAGATAATGGGGGTAAAGATTGGGGTAAATCCTTTTTCATTTTTCCAAATAAACGACGAAATAAGGGAAAAACTATACAACTTTGTTATAGATAGTATCGCTCCCGATGAAGACACCATAGTGATAGATGCTTATGCTGGTGTTGGTCTACTTGGTGCCATTATGGCAAAAAGGGGAGCGCAAGTTTTTAATATTGAAATCATTAAAGAAGCAACAGAAGATGCCAATGTTCTTTATGAAAAAAATGGTATTGGCGAAAAGGTTCTAAATATTTGTGGAGATGCAAGTGTGGAACTCAAGAAACTTGTATTCTCGGAGAATAGTTACCTTAAAACACTAATTAAGGACAACAAAAAGGTAAAAATTGTTCTTGACCCACCACGTAAAGGTATTTCTAAAGAAGTAGCAGAAACGTTAAACGATCTTGCAAAGGTACTAGACTTTGACTTAATTTATATCTCTTGTAATCCTGCAACTTTATCTCGCGATATCGCTAATTTATCTGCTTTCATTCCTACCAATATCATACCCTTTGATATGTTCCCGCATACTTCACACGTTGAAACCCTCGTTTGTCTGGCGCGGTCAGACAAAGCGACGTGATATAACGCCTTACGGCGCGTGATATAGAACGCTTCGCGTTCGTGATATGCACCCTTCGGGTGCGAGATATGTCGCTTGCGCGACGTAAGGCGATGGTGTTCCACGCGCACAAAGTGCGCATATCACGCCGAGCAACGCGAGGTTATATCACGCTTGCGATAGCAAGTATATCACGCGCGGCGCAGGTGCGCTATATCACGACGGCACCGCCGTCTATATCACTCCACCGCAGGTGGACCAAAAGGAGTATTTATGGCAAAAACCTCACACGAACTTGCGATTGAATTTGCAGTTGAGATTACTGAATTGTG